>SXOY01000182.1 GCA_005776545.1 Planctomycetia bacterium
CAACGCAATCCTCGCGGGCCTTGCCGCTCTTGCAACATATGGACTTGCTTCCGGCCCATTTGGTCGAACTCGATTCTTCGGATACCGCGGCCCAACTCGTTGCGGCTGCTGCGGGTATAGCCTCGCAAATCTGAAGTCGATATGTTGCCCCGAATGCGCGAGGAGTTTCGCGAAAAAAACTGATCTGTGAAACGCCAACCTGTTTGTGTGGAGCAAAGCTCGGTGTTCATCATCTACTGATCTACTTCAAGCGAAGGCACCTTGAGCTTAGATATGGCATTGCAGGTGGCGAATGGAACTGTGAGAAACGACGGCGGCTTCAGTTTGCAGGGGAAACCCTCGCACAACGCCGAAGTCATGAGAATAAGCGACAGGTACAGATTTGCATTTCCGACTGCAGTGAAGGGGTTTTCCCGGCAACAAACGTTAGTTTATGCGCAAGCGTCAATTGCTCATCCGACAAATGCCGAAGCATGATGTGGGAAGTTCCAATGGAGATGATGCGAGAAAAAATTTTCCAACTATTTAGTCCGAAAGTATTGCGGATTATCACAGGTGATGTAGAGTATCGCCGATCATCGGATCAGCGTGGCGTTGGTGGCGGCAGAACCATCTTCGGGCAAACCTAATCAGTTTTTGAACCGACAGTGGCATGTCAGAAGCGCACGCTCCAGTTTCATTTTCATTATTCATTGCCATCATCCCCACTTTGGGGCTGATGCTGGCGGTGTTGCTGTTCTGGCGACGCCGACAGGAGATGAAGCGATTTGAGCAAAGTCACAATGCGCGAAGTGATGCGATCTCGAAGGGAAGTCACAAGGGTAGATTGCTCTACCCTGATATTGATCTAAGCAAGTGCATTGGTTGTGGCACCTGCGTGCGTGCGTGTCCAGAGGACGGGGTACTTGATCTGTTGCATGGACAGGCCGTCGTAATTCACGGAGCAAGGTGCGTCGGGCATAGTAGATGCGCTGAGGCGTGTCCGACGGGTGGGATATCGCTCACCTTTGCCGACCTCGCAGCGAGATCAGATTTGCCAGCGATCACGGAGGAATTTGAGGCTGTCGGAGTGCCTGGACTTTTTGTTGCCGGGGAACTGAGCGGTTTCTCGTTGGTGCGTACTGCAGTGTCTCATGGCACAACAGTGGCGAATGTGGTCGCAAAGCGATGTGGAAAGGAAAAAACGAAAAGCGAGATCCCGGAGCTGCTGATCGTGGGGATGGGACCTGCAGGGCTGGCCTGTGCGCTGCGGGCCAAGGAACTGGGGCTTTCATATGAAATGATCGAGCAGTCGGAAGAGGTCGGGGGGACGGTTGTCTCGTATCCGCGCCGCAAGATGGTGATGACTCAGCCGATACAACTGCCACTGCACGGAAAGCTGCCGCGGTCTGAATATCAGAAAGAGGATCTGGTTGACCTGTGGCAAGGGCTGGTGCAGAAACACCAACTGCCAGTGAAGCTCGGCACGCGTCTTTTAGATGTGACGCGAGAATCTGCGGGAACGCTTTCCGCAAAGACGAACAGAGGGGTTTTGCAGGCGAGGAATATTGTACTTTGCCTGGGACGGCGGGGAACGCCGCGAAAGCTGAACGTTCCGGGCGAAGACCAGACCAAGGTGGCGTACAGCCTGCTGGATGCAGAGTCGTACAAAGGGCGGAGGATTCTGGTGGTTGGTGGCGGCGACAGCGCGGCGGAGGCGGCGATAGGACTATCAGAGCAGGAAGGCAACACAGTAACGCTGGCCTCGCGTGACAAGGACTGGGTGCGGGTGAAGGCAAAGAACGAGGCGCGGATTCGAGCGGCGGTGCAGGCCAAGCGGCTGCATCTGCTGATGGAGAGCAGTACGAAGCAGATTGATGCGGAGACGGTAACTTTGCAGCGCGCGGTGAACGGGGCGTTAGAGGAAGTCACTGTACCCAATGACGATGTGTTTGTTTTTGCGGGGGGTGACCCGCCGTTTGCGTTGTTGCAGCGGGCAGGTGTGTCCTTTGATCCAGCAAAACGTCCTAAGCCGGTCGCCGCCGGAGATAATGCGACGCCGCTGTTGTGGGCAACTGGGCTGCTGCTGGCGTGTTCAATCGCGATGGTGATATGGGGTGCTCTGCACCTTGACTACTACGGCGCATCTGCATCAGAGCGAATACTGGACGCTCAGAACCGGTGGCTGCGGCCAACTGGAGCATTCGGACTTTCGATGGGCCTTCTCGCAGTTGGTTTGTTTTTGTGGAATCTCAACTACCTTGCACGTCGAAATCGGTTTGTGGGGAGCCTGCTTCCCGGATCGCTTCGATTCTGGATGGCTTCGCACGTCTTCACCGGGCTGGGGAGTTTTCTTGCTGTGATTGTACATGCGGGGTTCACCTATCGCGTGACCGTTGGCGGGTACGCTTTTATCGCGCTGGGAATCGTGTTGGTGGCAGGACTGGTGGGAAGGTATTTCTACGCGGTTGTTCCGCATGCGGCGAACGGGCGGGAGATGGACCTTGATGAACTGCGTGCGAGACTTGTGCACATGGCGACAACGTGGGAGAAATCGAGCCGCGGACTGGCCAAGACGGTACAGGAGCGAATTGAGACGCTGGTGAAGCAGGACCGGTGGAAGCCTTCGTTGTTTGCACGCGCAATGAGCATGATGACTTCGCATTTGCGGATCAGGAAGATCTTGAATGAACTGCGAAAAGACCCGGCGTTCCTGGAAGTCCCCGCGAGCGAACGTGAGGAGTTGCTTCAACTGGCGAAGCGTTCGTATCGCCTGACTATGCAGATCACCCACTATGAGGAAATCCGCTCGGTACTTGGCACCTGGCGATTCATCCACGGGTGGCTGGCGTTGCTGATGGTGCTATTTGTCGTTGCACACATCGTGACAGCCGTGCGGTATGCCAGGTTGGACTGGCCCTTTGGGCGATCACACACGACAGCGACCTTGGAGAACGCACCATGAGCCACCGCACACTCTCGGTTGCTATTGCGATTGTTTCACTGATCGGCGTGGGGGCCGTGTCATGGTGGAGTTTTCAGCAAAGGACGAGTCCAGGCCCGTTGTCGACAGCGCACGAGCGGGTTGTGAAGCTGAGGGGAAACCCAGGATGCGATGAGTGTCACGGCAATAGCTCGATATTGAACTCGTCTTTGGAGGCTTCATGCGTGAAGTGCCATGAGCTTATCCAGGAGCAAATGTCCCGCAAAAGTGGCCTTCACGGATCACTCGTGCCCGCCACCGCGGCGGCGTGCGAAATGTGTCATCATGAACATCTTGGCGACACTGTGGCGTTGATCCCGGAGGCGGCGTTCAAGGCCGCGGGAATCGCGGATTTCACCAAGTACGATCATTCGCATTCTGGCGGCTGGACGCTGACCGGCAAACACAGCGCAGTCGCTTGCAAAGAATGTCACAAGAAATCAGAAGTAAATACGCTTCAGGAAGGCGAGCGGCGATTCCTGGGATTGAGCCAGACCTGCACTGCGTGCCATGAGGACATTCATCGAGGGGAACTGGGCGCGGGATGCGCAGAGTGCCACGGGCAGGAACAGTCCTTCAAGAGCGCCCCGTTGTTTCAACATCCAAAGACGTTCGAGCTTATTGAAGGGCATGCCAAGCGGACATGCAGTGAATGTCACACCACACCGAAGGTGTTCAAAGGACTGGTGACCAGTTGCGAATCGTGCCATATGAAGTCTTATGACGCGACTACGAAGCCCGAGCACGCGGTGGCGAAGCTGGGCAAGGACTGCGCAACCTGTCACAATACAGTGTCGTGGGAGAAGGCGAAATTCACACACCCGGAAGCATTCCCGTTGATGGGAGCACACACCTCGACTGCGTGCGCATCGTGTCATGCAAGAGGCGAGAAGCAAAACCAGGTCGATGGTTTTGCTGCCAACCGCTCATGCGCGTTATGCCACACATCTCCGCATAACGAACGTCTGCTGACGGCTTCGCCGACGGCAAAAACAACGGTTGCCTGCACGGTGTGCCACAAGCCACAGGACACCAGGTGGGATCAAGGAGTGGAGAGGACAACCCCCGCGCTGCACGCCGTGACGGGTTTTGTACTGGTCCTGCCGCACGAGAAGCAGG
>SXOY01000183.1 GCA_005776545.1 Planctomycetia bacterium
CCGAAGTGGCGAAAGCTCGTGAAACCTATAAGAATGAGACGGTGGAGTCATTCTCGGCACTTGACAGCATTCTCTCGGCTGCGGAAGTGCGCCTTGAAAACGATGTCGCATTCGCTTCCATTTCCAAGGACATCAGTGAATCTGCTACGGTAACTGCGGCAGATCTAAACGCGGCGGCACGGAAAGTTATGGAGAGTCTGGATCATGGAGTGCTTGTACTTGTCGGCGATAAGACTCTCATTCTCGATCAGATCAAAGATCTGGGATTGGCAGAGCCTGTTGTACTTGATGTAAACGCCCTTCCGGTAAAGTGATTTTTCAAGCAGCTTTCTTTGAACCGGTCCATCCTTCAATGGTCAGGGTCCACTTTGCCAGATCGCGGCACAGCGACATTTTGTCCACAAATTCTGTAGCCCCACTTCGCAGAGCCTTTGCTTTCGCGCCTTCATCAGCAGAAATTGCGAGAATTGGTGACGCAAAACCTTTTGCACGTGCCCCCAGGATGAACTCGGTGCCGAGTCCATCGGGAAGGTGCATATCCACAATTGCGCCGGCCCAGGTTCCAGTAATCACTGCCAGTGCCTGTTCAACGGTACGGACGAGGACGATTTCAACGCCTGCCTTTTTTGCAAATGCGAGTTGAATGAGCTTTGACGCCAGCGCGTCATCTTCAAGAAGAAGAACTCTCCGACTTCCGACCGGATCTGGCGCATGGCTTATTCTCGCGATTGCCCCACTCACTGTGACTCGATTGCGGCCATTCTGTTTAGATTGATACACAGCCTCGTCGGCCGCCTTCACCACCGCTGTACCATTTGCAAAGACGCCGGCATCCGCGGCTGCCACACCCAGGCTGATTGTGATTGGCAGCGTTGGCGGCGCACCTGCCACACCTGAAAGATCGAAGTGTGGCGACTCGATCGAGACTCTGAGCTGTTCTGCGATTTCGGAGGCGAGTTTCAGCCCGTTACCAGGAATAATGACGGCAAATTCCTCGCCACCGTAGCGATACAAGTCGCCCGCGCCAGCCAAGGTCGCCTTCATCCGCTGTGCCAAGATCTTCAAGACTGCATCGCCCGCCGGATGCCCGAATCGATCATTGACACTCTTGAACTTGTCTGCATCCAGGAAGATAACTGCGAACGGACTTTTGCTTGCGCTGAACTGTTCGAAGCTGGTCTGAAGTGCGGCATCGAAGCTCTTTCGATTTTTTGCACCAGTCAACGCATCAGTGACATTTGCGATCGCCAGTTCTTCATTCTGAGCGCGAAGTTGCACGGACTCGCGTTGCGTGGCCATCTGCGCCTCAAGTGCCTGCTCGCTTGCCTCAGCCATGATGAATTCGATATTTGGAACCGTGCCCACATCTTTGTCGAACACCTTTGCCAGGTCCTGGGCTCCTGCCGACACCTTGCTCAGCAGTTCCTCAATGTTGTCAGGACGTTTGCCGAACCACTCGTTCATGCCGCGTGTCACCGCCAAGATTGCGGGGCGCGGTTGAGACGACGAAAGGGACTCGGCCAACATCCCACCCAAAGTCACTACCCGTGCCAACGCACGGGCTGAGTGCGGTGCACTTTCAGAAGAGTGATGGAATCGAATTGCGTCAATATACTGATTTGGCAACTTCCATTTTGTGGCAAGCTCCGCACCAATCTGTCCGTGCGAGATCTTCAGCACTTCCAATTCGTGGCTCGAGAGATTGCCATGCTCTGGTGCCGCTTCGAGAACATCGGAGTATCGATCTCCTAGTGCGAGAAACGAAGCAAGTACGCCGATATCTGAGAAGATTGCTGCTGTGAAAGCCTCATCTGGATCGCATGCTTTTGTGGCCTGCGCCATCGCTCGTGCGCCCGCGGCGGAGTATGTTGCACGCCGCCAATGTGCCTGCATATCCAGCCCGCGGCCCTTGCTTACACCACGAGTGCAATCGACCAGACTAAACCCAAGAACCAGAGATTTCACAGCGTTGAGACCGAGATACGCCAAAGCGCGATCAATTTTTGCACATTGCGTAGTGAGGCCATAAATCGATGAGTTGACTGTCTTGAGAACTTTTGCTGAAAGCGCTGGATCTGCCTGAACGACCTTTCCGAGTTCACCTAATCCGACTTGCGGATCGCGAGTTAATTCCAATACCTTCAGGGCCACCGCTGGCAGCGTTGGGAGGTTGGGGCACGATAACACAGTTTGCAAAACTTGATTTTGCTGCACCGACATGTATACCACCTATGTCACGTTCGAGAAGATGAAGGCAAAATGCCGTGCCCCCTCTATCGGTGACTTAGACGGGAGGCCACAGGGTAAACACCCTATTGCTTCTCGCTCGCTACTGGGTGCGCCCAACAGCCCAACCAGCCGATACAGGCGGCATAGTCAGTCGCGGAACATAAAGTTTGTACCCGATTCGGTCGCCCTAATGAAATCTGTTCCGACCGTCTGCCTCCACAACAGCCCCCTCGCGATAGGCTTCGACGAGGCCATCAAGATCAGCAATCATCCGGATAACCTCTGACCCCGCGTCGGTTTGGCTGACCAAGCGGGCCTGGTCATAGGTACGAATTGTAGTTATCTTGGGAACAATGTCTGACCCTGAAGTAATTACGGCTTCGATCCCTGTAAAGGGCGAGTGCTCAGCAAGATCGATGCGATCTGGGCGCAGAACCAGCGTATAACCACGATCTCCATATGCCTCGCTAAAAGCACCATCGATGGTTATGGCATTGCCACCTTTCTTGAGCGGCATTTCACCTTTTTCGACCTTGACCGGAACATGTCCGTTTACGACAAGGCAGTCATCGTTGCAGCCGAACATCCGCCCGATTGACTTGATGAAGTCAGCGTTGTTCATCAGTTCAAAGTATGCGTTCTTGTGTTCCTTGTGTGCCTCTTTGTCGGCAACAAAGTAGCTTTCGAAGGTGGTGATTTTGTCTTTGCCGAAAAGCGGAGACTGGGGGCTTCCCCACATATACCAAAGCCAGTCTGCATCTGCATCAAGCCCGAACCAGCGTTTCCGCATAGCTCGACGCACCATTGATCCAAGCGCATCCATCAGCTGTCGCCCGCTGCGTTCTTGACCATCAACCCTGAGTTTTTGAGGTGTGCCATCGGCATCGACGGGGACACAGGCGTGGAAGAACAGAACTTCCTCGCGCTTGGTCCACATGCCACCGTGTCGCACCATCCACTCCATGTGCTCGCGCAATTTTCCGGAACGCGTAAAAGACTCGCGGAGACGCTCCATACAGACCTGCTCTTCCGCGCTGTATGCGTAGGGATCAGCAGGATCGATTGTCGGTAGATATCCATCGAGCATGACATGGAGCTTGCCATCAATTTCAACAGCGATAGCTCTTCCATTTTCAAATTTTATCTTGTGTAGTAGTCGTCGATGAGAGAGATTCCACTCAGGGTGCTGCTCAATCATGCGGCCTTCAGATTTGAATTGCATGATCGCAATTGCTTTCTGCATCCTCGCAACCATGGCCTGGTCACGCATCCCCTGTCCTTTGGGCGTAAATCGCTCGGCAGGATCGTCTCCATAGACCTCACGCACCAGTTTTTCGAGCGGGGTTGTCAATATCCCGTAGCCTTCTTCTAGCTGTGCAGCCTGCCGATATCTCGCGCTGAAACGCAGGGTTGTCCACATGCAGGCCTCGTGCCCAAGATGCGCCCCCAGCCAGATCATGTCGTGGTTTCCCCAAAGGACGTTGCATTTGGGCTGCCGCATAAGGGCTTCAATCACCCGATCGATTCGGGGACCGCGATCGCCAAGATCGCCAATGACGAGCAATTCCTCGCACGCAAGATTGCGGATCAACCGCGCCCCAGCGCGAACCGCGCCCCAGTCTTTGTCATGCAGGCCCAGTCCTCGAAGCAGTTCCTTGATGTACTCGGGCCGCTGACCTGACCCAAGTTCCACAAACAATTCGCGATAATCGCGCGGCAGAAGTTCTTCGAAGTGCTCTCTGCGATAGGTACTGCGCAGATGTCGTACAATTTCAAACTGTAGGAACAGCGTGCGATAGACCCATTCAACGCGTTGGCCGCTGGCCACGATTTCGCGGCTGAATCTGTTGATCCACTCTCTTGGGTAGTACAGGACAGCAAGAAAGCGGGACTTTTCTGGTTCCTGCAAAGTCGAACCCAGAATCTGCTCCACGAGTTGACGAATTGCGCCCGAGGCGTTGTTGATCACATGCCGCAATTTTGCATCTTCGCCGTGAATATCTGAAATCACGTGGACTACGCCTCGGGGCAGCGTGAGTTGGGCACGCAAAGCACCAGCCTCAGTAATTGCAGTGTCTGCGGTAGGGAAGTGAGATGACAATGCCTTCAAATGTGCCAGGCGTTCAGGTGTCAGGTTGAGCATGTGACTCTCCATGTGGGCGGAGAGTGTATTACTGGCTCTGGGGAGGCGGCACGGAAACGCTCTCAATCAACTTAGGTCAACCAAACACCGTTATATCACTGGCCGACACGCCTTGCGAAACTGTGCAGGAGACACGCCCACTGTGCGACGGAACTGTCTCGTAAATGCACTCTGATCAGAATATCCACAGGCTAAAGCGATGGATGCGATTGGATCATTGCCTTCACGCAATCTACGAATCGCAGAGTCGATCCGCGCTTTCTGAACAAACTGACCAATGGGCATCTGGAACAGTTTTCGGATACGCTGATCTAGGCGAAACGCGGACAAGTCCGCCATCTTTGCAAGTTGTTCGACCGTAAATGGCTTTTCGAGATTTGCATGGATGAACTTGACGACCTTGGCAACGCCGGAATATTCGCTTTCGTTCTCAGCTTGGATGTCTCTAGAGATACCGACCAACCCCACTACGTTGCCGCGGGTTGATCGAAGCGGAAGTTTATTGGTGATACACCATCCGGTAGCACCATTTGGATACAGGTGAACTTCGAGCTGATTCAGGATTGGTGTGCCTGTGCGCAAAAGCAAATCATCTTGTTGGCGATAAAGTGCTCCCATGGGATCAGGGAAGATCTCATCGGTGGTCTTGCCAATAAGAGCGACTTTGTCCTGAACGCCGCAGCGATCAGCCAGCGTCCGATTGACAACGACGTATTCTGCACGAGAATTCTTTATGAAATAGACTGTGTCAGAAACACAATCAAAGAGATCTTCGGCGGTAAATGGCTCAGCCAGTTCAGCGAGCAAGTCGGCCCGCAGCCGGTCTGAAACGGAAGGTTGTACTGTGCGCAAAGCTCGTAGCATGTTGGGGTACCCGTCAAGATGATTCAAGCCGAATCGCAACAATATACACTGAATTTGGTGCTTGTGAAGAAAGTTGCACACAGAAATTGTAAATCTTCAACAGCCCCCAATTTCACACTGGACCAACGTTCAGTTCAGAAACGCACTTTGACGACTAGAACTGGCACTGAAATATGAACCATATCACACCGAATTCAAGCAACGTCGTTCGCATTAAGTGTATTGACTCGC
>SXOY01000184.1 GCA_005776545.1 Planctomycetia bacterium
AATAACTTCGGGACAATTCAGGCAGTCGGCGGGCCAATTCAGATTACAGGTACCGTTACAAATATTTCTGCTGGAGTTCTCTCCGGCGGGACATGGCGTGTCGCAAACGGCGGAGTGCTTGGTGGTCTTGCTGCGATTTCAACGAATAATGCGACGATTATTCTGGAGGGTGCGGGAGCCGGATTTACCGCATTAACCGCACTTCATACCAATAACGGCTCGCTCTTGCTAGGAGGAACGAGCGATGTAACTTTCGCCCCAGTTGGGGGCGGGTTTACTCAGTCAGGCATTCTCTCGCTTGATGCGGGGAGCCATTTACATATCACCGGCACATTTATTCAGACAGCAGCTGGTCAACTGACCAGCCGAATTGCAGGAGTGGCTGCGAACCGAATTGGATCATTGACGGTATCTGGAGGAGCAACACTCAATGGCTCACTCACGGTCACCCTTTCAACAGGTTACGTGCCACAGAAATTGGACGGCTTCGATGTTGTGCTCGCGGCAGCCGTAACAGGTGAATTTGCATCGGTAGTCCTGCCGCCGCCGTTACCCGTTGGCAAGAACTTTGTGCTCTACACATCTGGAAGTGTCCGATTCGTTGTGTCAACTCTTGCAGACATCAATTCCGATGGCATCGTCGATTTCTTTGACTACCTGGATTTCGTTCAGCTGTTCAGTACTTCAGACCCGCTCTCTGATTTCAACGGTGACGAAACCATTGATTTTTTTGATTATCTGGACTTCGTCGCTGAATTCGGACTGTTTTAAGGCAGACGCAAAGCCAGATTGGGGTGGTCAGCGGTACCCTATGTCTGCGTGAAAGAACTTTTCAGTGACCCGGCTTTGTCGTCTTCATTGTCGTTCGTACCGTGTCCATTAGACGGCGTCCGGCAGTGGTTTCACGCGCGCGGATGGGAACCCTTCGCGTTTCAAATCGCCGCCTGGGAAGCCTATCTTGTTGGAAAGAGCGGACTGATTCACGTTCCAACGGGAGCTGGCAAGACGTACGCGGCGTATGGTGGGCCGCTTGCAGAGTTGATTGAGCAGGCCAAGGGTGGTGATTTGGGTCCGGGGTTGCGAGTTCTGTATGTGACGCCCCTGCGAGCGGTTGCGCGCGATATTCAGTTGGCGATGGAACTCCCGTTGCGAGACCTTGGGATTCTGCATTCTGGCAAAGGGGCCATGAATGGCAAAAAGGTGTTGGTCGAATCGCGGACGGGAGACACCACGGCGAGCGTGCGTGACAGGCAGAAAGATCGACTGCCGCATGTGATGGTGACGACGCCGGAATCGCTGACGCTGCTGCTTACACGCCGGGATTGCATGGAATTACTCAAAGATGTTCGATGCGTGATTCTCGATGAGTGGCACGAGTTGTTATCATCGAAGCGGGGAACGCAGACCGAGCTGGCCTTGGCGCGCTTGCGGCGATGTGCGCCAGCGGCGCGAACCTGGGCACTATCGGCGACTATTGAAAATGTGCAGCAGGCGGCAGAGATTGCAGTGGGGGTGCATGATGTGCCGGTGATTGTAAAATCGGAATTGTCGCGACCGGTGGTAATTGAGAGCCTGTTGCCGAGCCATGTGAAAGACATTCCGTGGGCTGGGCACACGGGACTGGCGATGTTGAAGCCGCTGGCGCAGTGGATTGATGGGGACAAGAGCACGCTGATATTTGTGAACACGCGGTCGCAGGCGGAGCGGTGGTTCCAGGCGTTGACGTTTGCTCGCCCAGACCTTGAAAGCGTGATGGCGTTGCATCATGGATCGATTGAGCGGGCACAGCGGGAACGGATCGAAGTGGGGCTGAAGGATGGTTCGTTGCGAGTGGTAGTGGCGACGAGTTCGCTTGACCTGGGAGTGGATTTCTCGCCGGTTGAGCGTGTGGTCCAGATTGGATCGGTGAAGGGGGTCGCTCGGCTTCTTCAGCGGGCAGGGCGTGCGAGTCATCGACCTGGAGAGACAAGTCATATTCTGTGTGTGCCAACGTTTGCATTGAACCTGCTTGAAATCGACGCGGCTCGGCGTGCCGCGGGGGATGGAAAGGTTGAAGCAAGGGTCCCCACGCTCTGCCCGCTCGATGTGTTGACGCAGCACATCGTGACTATCGCCCTTGGAAGCGGGTTTACTCCAAATGAGCTGTTTGACGAAATACGCACAACCTGGAGCTATCGCAATCTGCCGCGGGAAGAGTTCGAATGGGCGATGTCGATGGTGCGTGAAGGTGGCGGCACGTTGCGAGCGTATGAGCAGTATCACCGAATTGTGATGGATGAACTCGGTGTCTATCGCGTGCCCAGTGCGCGACTGGCCCATTTGCACAAAATGAATGTCGGGACGATTACGGGAGATGGAACGCTGGAGCTTCAATTAGTCCGCGGCAAGAAGTTGGGCAATATTGAAGAGAATTTTGTTGCCCATCTCAAGCCTGGGGATGCCTTCTATTTCGCGGGGCGGCAACTCGAGTTTGTTGGAATGCAGGATTTGACTGCATTTGTGAAACCTAGCCGACAACATAGCAGGTTGACGCCCATCTGGAGTGGCTCACGGTTGCCGATTTCAGAGAGTTTGTCTGAGGCGGTACGGGAGTCCCTAGAGCGACTGGGGCATGGCATTGCAGACTCGCGAGAACTTGAATTAGCACTACCACTGATTCAGGCGCAGGCTCGACTATCAAAGGTCCCACGCACGAATCAGACGTTGACTGAATTGCATCGTTCACGCGAGGGAGACCACTTGTTTGTGTTCCCGTTTGATGGACGACTGGTACACGCGGGAATGGCGTCCATCGTGGCACTGCGGTTGGGGCGACGTTGCAAAGGGACATTTGCGATCGCCCAGAATGACTACGGATTTGAGTTGCTCTCACAGCACCCGTACCCATTTTTGGACTTGCTCGATCGCGAACTGTTTTCGCCGCTGAACATTGTGGAAGATGCTCGCGCTGGCGTGCAGTTGTCATCGCTTGCGCGATTGCAATTCCGGGAGGTTGCTCGCATTTCTGGGTTGGTGTTCCAGCATCACCCGGGTGCACGCAAATCTTCGCGGCAGTTGCAGTCATCAAGCGGGTTGATGTTTGATGTCTTTGAAGAGTTCGATCCAGACAACCCGTTGCTTTTGCAAGCGCGTCGAGAGGTGCTTGAAAAACAATTTGAAAACACGAGACTCTCGCGTGCGATGGCACGTATCTGCGACCAAGAGCTACTTGTTGCGGTAACCACGCAACCAACCCCGATGAACCTGCCACTGATTGCTGAGCGTATCGGCAATGGAAGGCTATCTACCGAGACAAGTCTGGAGCAACTTGTGAAATCGACAAGCAATTGGTATGTGTGAATTCACATATGCCTGACAATTCAGCTTGCCGTGTTGCATTGTGCCACTGCAATGCAGATAATTCCCGGTGCCGTTGGACTCTTTACAGCTATTTGGTTCGCCGCAGATACAGAGACTGGGACACACTTTGTGTGCGAGCGCTCCATGGTTGTTGGAAGCGAGACTTTTCAATGCACTTCATCGTCGACTTCCTTCGCTGATGCGGGAACATCTGGTCCCCGGAGTGCAATGCGCCCTCTGTGTAGACGGAAGATCGACACGATCACTTGCGATTGGTGCCGCTGACTCTTCTACCGGTCGAGTGTTGACGTGCGAGACACAGTTCCTTCTCGCATCGCTCTCTAAGCCGGTGACCGCATTGGTTGTGCTTGAGTTGGCCTCTCAAGGTGCCATTCAACTTGACACATTAATAGCGGATATTGTCGATGCAAAATGGGCCAATTCGATGCAAGAAGGACTGAGTCGTGCAACGATTCGACAGCTGTTAATGCACTCTGCGAACATTCCTTATCGCGATTCCCAGATGTTCCCGGTAGAACTTATCGTCGAAGGCCGCCGCGAGGAGATGCAATTGGAGCCAACTACAGTTGATGAGTTTCTCGCACAAACCGTCACGATAGAACACTCGCGGACATACACCGGTCGCGGGTACATGATTCTACAGCAGATCATGGAGCGTCACTTCGATAGACCATTTGCACAGATAGTCCACTCCAACCTCCCTGGCCGCTTAGCTCAGATCTGCGATTTCAGTGTCGCATCAGCGTGCGATTCAGCTGTCGCCCGCGATCACAATGAGCAAGGCAGTATCCTCCCGCAGCTCTGGACGCCATCTGTTGCAGCCTCTGGAATGGTCGGCACCGCCGCTGATTTGGTTGACGCGATGAAATATGCGTTGTCGCAACGACATCGGTCTTATTTCAACTCTCTATTCCACAACGCGTTCGTGAGCGAGTGCCCGTACACCTGCGGCCTTCATCTCCGTAGGGATCGCGATGAGCGGGTTCTGGATCACGGCGCAGCAAGACCTGGCATGCGGGGAGTGTTGAAAGTCATTCCGGATGCAGGCATTGTGTTTGTAATGCTGGCCAATGGTGCAAACGGTTTGCAAGTCATAAAACCGCTCATCGGGCTCTTAGAGGAGTTAGGCCTCGCGAGGCTTTCATTGCAAACGGATTAGAAAAACAGCTCACTGCCCAAGCGATCGAAGCACAATGGTGGCGTAGCTTCCACGCGGCAGGGAGAACCTCAGCGTGCGTTTACTCCGATCTTCGCGACCCAGATCATCCCTTTCCGCAGCACCCAACTCAAAATCAGTTGCATGTACAAACCCAAGTCGCATGGCTTCACCAAACTGCGGTCTCCTCAATTCCGGAACACGCAAGTGCTGGAGCTTTACCTCTGCCGACTTCAAGGCTTCGATAGCCGCGTTCTTCCAGGGGTCTTTGAGCGTGCTGGTTGATGCAAGCAAGGGAATTTGGAGTTGCATCAGTTCTGGACTCAAGACATCCGGTGCAATAAACACCAGTTCTCCAAATGGATCGGTTGTCGTGAACATTTTCTTTGGCGTTGCTTGCCCATGCACGCGGCAGAGTGATCTCAAGGTCAGATTCCAGATGTATGACTGAAACGACTCGACCGCCATCTGCTGGTCAAGATATGGGAGTTCACTGAATGCCGCCGCGAATGTGCCTCCGTTGGACAGGACCTCGATCGCTCCAATTTCCTGACAGCGCGGATGCACTTTGCACAGCGGGTTCCAATCTCCCCAATGCGTCGCCGCCA
>SXOY01000185.1 GCA_005776545.1 Planctomycetia bacterium
CGAGGAGTGAATCGCACAACTCGCGACGGTTGCTAGAAGTAGGGCCGAGAGCCGCTGCGAGTTTCGAGTTGATTGGCGGCCAAGATCGCTGACGGTTGATGAAATTCTCATTGTGGAACACTCCAGCCTCGCGCCAAACCCTGGTTGGGCTTGATCGAGGTGTGACACTGTGATATCGGACGCTGGTGGTGGGAACGGACCATAGAGATACTCCAAAGGAGTGCCGCGACAGAATGACAATCGGTCAGCAATAAGGTAGTTTGCAAGCACCCGATCTCCTGTCCGAGTATTAAGACGAGAAAAACGACCGCAAAGCGCAACAACAAAATAGAAAAAAGAAGCAAGGTCCGATATCTTGACCCTTGTTCAAACTAGTGACAAATTGCAGGAGATATCCGCTGGGTTTGGATTTCTGAAATGTCCGTTCAGCTCTCCGCCAGCCACCACAGTTTGCGGGGTGTTTTCTGAATGGTCTCGCGATTGTTCTCAATGCTGGCCTGAATGATCGCGGCGGCTTCGTCGAATGAATCGGTGACAGTCAGGAGTTTGATGTCTTCAGGGCTGATGGTCCCCGCCGAGACCATGCGCGACTTGAGGAAGTCGATCATCGGGGTCCAGAACTCGGTGCCCATCAGAATGATCGGAAAATTCTCGATCTTCTTGGTCTGAATAAGTGTGACGGTTTCGAAGACTTCGTCAAGTGTTCCAAAGCCGCCGGGGAAAACCACGAAGGCGTATGAGTACTTGACGAGCATGACTTTGCGTATGAAAAAGTAGCGGAAGTCGATGAAACGATCGACGTATGGATTGGGTTTCTGCTCCATGGGAAGGACGATGTTGCAGCCGATGGACTTGCCGCCTGACTCGCGTGCGCCGCGGTTGGCCGCCTCCATGATCCCCGGTCCGCCGCCGGTCATTGTGGTGAGACCCAGCCGCGCGATACGGGTCCCAAGCTCGCGGGCCATGGCGTAATACTGGTGATCTTCTTTGAATCGTGCAGAACCAAATACTGTCACGCATGGTCCGACGAAGTGGAGTGCGCGAAAAGCCTTGATGAACTCAAAAAAGATTCGAAACGTGCGAGCCAGTTCAGTGCGCCGCCAGCGCGGGCCGGAAAGGAACGCAGAGATTTCTCTTTGGGCGCGTGGTTCTTGACTGAAAGGCCATTTGGGGCCAATTGACCCTTGAGGAGTTTGATCGGACATTCGTACTGGTTATCGGCCAATATTGGCCAGTTCCCCGCAATTAGCGGCGTGATTCAGGAATCTCCTTGCAAAGTGGCTAGAGTTCTGATACCAGTGTAAACACTGGGTGCTGGATGTGAAAACGACTAGAATTGCTGGTTTTCATGCCGCACTGACACCGAACGATTGATTTTGCAGCAGGAATGTGATGAAGGAACGTCATGAGCGAAAGTACGCACCAATTTGCACTTCCTGGACTCGCATCAGGCGAAGTGCCCTTGGCGTGGCAGGCGTTGATTGATGACACATCGTGCCTTGTCATGGTGATGGATTCAGATGGTGCGATCTACTTTGCAAATGGTGTCGCCGCAGGCTTGCTGAATAAGGCAAACGTCACCGGTCGACGACTGAGAGATTTCACGACGATCCCGGTGGCGGAGGAACGAGTGGCGTTTATTCGTGAGGCGATTGCATCGGCAAAGGCGATTACTGTTGATGGAATGATCGCGGGGTACTGGAGGAGAATTACGTACCGACCAATTCCAAATGAAGGTGGCGGGCGGCCAATGGTGCTGGCGGTTGGGAGGATGGCGTCGAGCTTTCACGACAAAGCGCGGCCTGCGGGCGTAGTGCGTGCCAAGCATGACGATACTGGAGTATTGAATGTTTTGAGCAAACGCGAGATCGAGATTTTGTGCTATATCGGTGAGGGGCTTTCTGCTGCGGATATCGCCAAACTCCTGCATCGAAGTGTGAAGACGATCGAATGGCATCGCGTTGCGTTAGGGAACAAACTTGGAATTGCCAATCGCGTGGAACTGGCTCGCATTGCAATTCGAGCGGGATTGGTACGAACGGATGATGTCACCAACGTATTGAGTACAAAGTAAAAATCAGCAAATCCAGCTTTTTTATGGAATGATCTTGTCGTTGGTTCAATTCTGATGTATGCTAATGAGAGAGGATTCTCATTTGGCGGCAAAGGCTCTCAATTCCAGTATTAGGTGTAGCCCCTTTATTGCGTGGTGCATTGCGGGTTTGCTCGCGTTTTTGATGACTTTGCCGCTTGTGCACGCCTCGGCCCATCAGGAATCCGAAGCGGTAGCAGGTCTGAATTCAAGTTCCACAACACCCATTCCGGACCATCATGGGGATGACGATTCGGAAACGTGTGCCGAATGTCTTGTTCTGGTTTTCGGAAAGCACCATGGAACGGGAATTCCCTCGTCATGGGCGCAAGAGTTTTTTGGGGAATTTGGCATTGCCGCAGAAATCGCGGCAGAATCGCCTTTTGTCATCCGGCACACAATGCCGCCGCCATCGCGAGGCCCGCCGATCCTGATGTGAGAGCGTCGAATTCGACTCAATCATCAGAATTGGAGTGACTGTAATGATTCGCAAGAGGCGTGGATTCACGCTTATTGAATTGCTGGTGGTAATCGCCATCATCGCATTGCTGATCGCCATTTTGCTGCCCGCGCTGGGGCGGGCGAGACAGACTGGAAGTGTCGTGCGTTGTCTTTCTAACATTCGTCAGCTGGAAGTGGCGCAGACCCTCTATGCCAATGACAACAAAGAGTGGCTGATCGATGCGGGGCTGGCGCACGGGGGTTCATCAAGCCTGGCAGAAGTGAGGCGATCGTGGCCGTTCATACTCGGCGAGTACACTGGAACGCCGGTGCTGTTGAAATCGCCGCTGGACAAGAGTCTTTCGTGGGCGAGTAGAGAAGGTGGCAGTTTCAATGGGCTGACGCTCAGTGAATTTACTGATCAGGTCTCATCGGGACTTTCGCCAAGCCCATCGTCGCTGGCGCGATGGACAAGTTACGGTTTGAACAACTGGCTGTCACGGAGTGTAAATCCCGGATATTTCCCTCAGCGCGAACCATTTGACAGAATGAACAGGATTCAGAACCCTGCCTCCACCATTCAGTTTCTGATGATGGCGTTTGATGCAACAAGTGAATTTTCACGGTCCGATCACGTGCATGTTGAAGGTTGGGGCGATGGAGGACCGGGGTCAGCTCCGGGAATCGCTTCAAACGAAGCCGAAATCGCGGCGGCGGGAGGTCCTCAACGGACCGGCCGGTCGCTCGCCAATTACGGCTTTCTCGATGGGCACGCGGCGACCTTGCCATTTGATTCGGTGTTTACAGATTTTGAAAAGAACAAGTTTTATCCCCCGACAGCGAACTGATGCTGCGGGATGAAAGGAGTGATGTATGAAAAGCGGAAAGTGTTTTGTGTTTATTGGGGCATTGACATTCGTGTTTTCCAATAGTGCTCAAGCGCAACTGGACGAAGCAGATGTAATACTGAGCTTGAATAGTGGTCAGCAGATCACGACCAACTCAGTGGACTCAGCAGGAGTGCTTCACGCAGGGCGGGTCTTTGGCGGGGCTTTTATCCCGTTCTTTACAAATGAACCTGGCTTTGACAGCGAAGAAGGAGTGTTTCCGCCTTTGAGCGAGATTGGTTTTCGGATTCGCGCTGCGCTTCGGTCGTGGGATGGCGCGACATTCAACACGATCTGTGCCGAGAGAATCTCTATTCGATCTGGGCCGCTCGGGCCGGTATTGACGCCGCTGAACGACTCGATCGTCAGTGGGTTTTCGCTTGCGGTAAATTCATTTGGCAAGTTCCACCATCATCCAGGATGTCTGTTGCTTTCGGGGTCTCCGATTCCTGAACCGGATCACGGCGTGTATCTCTACGAAGCGGATTTGTTTTCAAATGTCCCGACAATCAATCCATCAAGGCCATTCTGGGTTGTGTACAACTTCGGGCGCCCGGATGCTGAACACGCAGCGGCAATGGAATGGGTGTACCGTCGCAAAGTCTGTCCCGCCGATTTCAATCTCGATCGAATTGTGGATTTCTTCGATTACCTTGATTTCGTAAGTGCATTTTCGACGAGCCTCCCGGCGTCAGATGTGAACGATGATTCTGTAGTCGATTTCTTTGACTATCTGGATTTTGTCGCGGCATTCTCACTGGGATGCAATAACTAATACTCACTGGAGGATCGGCTTCACGCTATCCTCCGGCTTTGAAAGCGAGAGCGGTCAAGATGGTGGAAACTGCCAGGGGACAAAACGAGAATGTGCTGGAGATTCGCGATTGCGAGTTTCGGTTTCCTGATGCCGCCGCAGATGCGGCTCCGGTTGTTGCAATCAGGGAATTAACGCTGAAGGCCGGAGAGCAATTGCTCGTCACCGCACCATCCGGGTTTGGCAAATCAACGCTTTTGTATCTCATCGCCGGTTTGCTCGATCCGGTGCGAGGACAAATCCACGTTGAGGGTCAGTGGGTTCATGGGCTATCTGGGGCAGCGCGGGACCAATTTCGCGGCAAGTCAATCGGCATGATCTTTCAGACATTCAATCTGCTCCATGGATTCACGGCGTGCGAAAACGTCGAAGCGGCGTTGCTGTTTACCGGCGCGCCACCGCATACACATCGAGCCAAAGCTCAGGAGCTTCTTAAGAGCCTTGGTATCGAGCGTACCGATGCGATGGTGGATGCCTTGAGCGTCGGGCAGCAGCAGCGTGTGGCCGTTGCTCGAGCGGTCGCTTGTGATCCAGTGCTTGTTCTCGCGGATGAACCGACGGCAAGTCTTGATCCAGAGAACGCAAGGAGCGCGATGGACTTGATTCGCAATACATGCAAAATGAAGAACGCCGCGCTGTTATGTGTTTCTCACGATCCTTCGCTGGCGGCGAGTTTTGATCACCGTTTGGATTTGCGCGAGGTTCGCGGCGAGCATGGAAATCTTGTATCGCAGATTGGACCGGTGGCATCATGACCGATCTTGTCATTATCCGCCGCAGTATGCAGGCGAGGTTGTTCTCAACTGTTGTCACCGTACTCATGGTGGCAGTGTCGGTGGCATTGCTGCTGGTGCTGCTCACGATGCGTGATTCTGGACGCAAGGCCTTCGAGCGCGGTTCGGGCGACATGCACTTTCTAATCAGTGCCGACGCAAGTCCGCTGGTAGCGGTACTCAACGGCGTGTTTTACGCGAATGCGCCGCAGCGTCCCATCATGTGGGCGAAATTTGAATCGCTGAAAGCATCGCTGCCGCTCGAAACTGGTGGTCAAAAAGACCTTGTGCCCGGGTACGCAATTCCCACGCAGCAGGGCGACAGTTTCATGGGGTTGCCGGTGATGGCTACCACTCCGGAGTTTTTCACACAGTTTCGTCCAAGTCAGGATGAAGCGTGGGTGTTCAAAGATGGACGCGCATTTAGCAAGAGCTTTGAAGTCGTGCTCGGCGCGGCGGCGGCCAAGGTGACTGGTTTGCATGTTGGCGACCAGCTCTACCTTGTTCATGGAATGTCCACAAGCAAGGATGCGCCGCGTCCAAAGAAAGATGAACATGGAGATCATGCGCACGAAGGCGAACACGACCATGCCGCCGAAACTGCTGATCCAAATGCACATGTCCACGAAGAGTTCGTGTACACAGTGGTAGGGATTCTCGAGCCAACCGGCGGCTCTCACGATCGCGCATTGATCACTGAAATTGAAGCGGCGTGGATCATTCACGCGCAGGATCGGCGAGAGAAAGCTGCTGGTGGGCATGTGGAAACGACCGCTGCGGATCTGCTGGCGGAGGATCGAAAGATCACTGGGATATATGTTCGCCTTGCAACGCCCGCAGGATCTGGTGCGCCCGCCAACTTTGCACAGGTAGGTTCGATGTTGCGTCGCGATCCGACGATCACTGTCGCATCGCCTGCAGGGCAGATTGAACAGCTCTTTAAGATCGTTGGAAACATCGATCAGATATTTATCGCCATGTCCCTGGTGGTGATGGTCTCAAGCGGCATTGCCATCATGCTCGCGCTTTACAACTCCATGGATCAAAGGCGGCGGCAGATTGCGATCTTGCGAGTGTTGGGTTCAAGTTCCAGCCGAATTTTCTCGCTGGTGCTGACTGAATCGGCTCTGATAGGAATGCTGGGGGCGGGGGCGGGGATAGTGCTTAGTCTCGCAGGGTCTGCGATTGCTGCCGCGACATTGAAGAAAATGCTCGGATTGGTGATCAGTTCTTCGATCGACCCACAAACGGCTGTAATGGTGGCGGCAGGGACAATTATCCTGGGGGCGATAGCGGGCCTCATTCCCGCGGCGATGGCGTATCAAACAAGCGTTGCCAAAAGTCTGAAACCTGTCTCCTGAACCTGCCTCGTGATAGGGTGCCAACAATGTAGTACGCGAGCACTGACATGCAGTCTGCGTATGTAAATTGAGGAAGACATGCGAAGTTTCTGGATAATCGTTGGGCTGCTGGTTGTGATCGCGGGCGCGTTTGCTGTGGTGCCATCGATGCGTGCCCGTCAGGAGCGTCTCGCGGCGGCGGAAGCTCAGCAAAAGGCCGAGCAGGAAGCAGAGAAGGCCAGGCTGAACGCAGAGAAAGCGCAGGCAGAAGCAGCTGCACAAGCCGCGGCGACGAAAAAAGAAGCCGAATCCAAGGCACAGTCAAACCCCCAGCCTCCGGTAGTTGTCATTGAAACGCCAACGCCCAAACCAGAAGAAACACCCAAAGAGAAAAAACCCGTTGAACCTGCACCAGTGAAAACGGTCGAGGTTCAACCAGATCCGGCGCAGAATGCGGAGAAAACCGCCGCGGAATTGCAGAAAGTGTTGAGCGGGGAAGCGGCGCCCCCTGCGGTTGATACGCCGCCGGTGGCTAAGCCGAAGGTCGAAGAGTTCAAGTGGGTCGTTGAAACAGAAATGCCCAAGTTGGAATCGCGGCCTGATGGATCACAGAAGATTGATGATCGGTTTGTCGTGAAGGGCGAAGGAACCAAAGAAGACCCGTTCGTTGTGTCGTGGGAACACCTTGTGAGCATTCAAGAGGCGTTTGATCCTTCTCAGAAGAAGGACAGGATTCCTGCACGGCTTCATTTTATTGATAATACATATGTGAAGATTACCGGGTATATTTGCTTTCCGCTGTATGTGCCGCAGCCCAAGGAACTGCTCGCAATGCTTAATCAGTGGGATGGATGCTGCATTGGCGTTCCCCCAACCGCCTATGACGCGATTGAAGTTCAGCTTCGTAAAAAGGTCGATGAGGAAACGCGCTTTGCCGTGCACGGAACGATCGTCGGAAAATTTCAGGTCAAGCCCTACGTCACCGGCAACTGGC
>SXOY01000186.1 GCA_005776545.1 Planctomycetia bacterium
ATCAGTCTGCCGCCGCGCTGGAGTTAAGCTCGTTGGCATCGCTCCAGGCGTGTTAGGCCCGTAACTTGGCTCAAGCACTACGCCGGAAATCGTCACGGCATGTGGATCAAGCTTGGGAGTTCCGGGTAATCCAGAAACAGAAGTTGACGGACGCGAGGGGGCGGTAGTCATACCCAATCGTATCGCCCCGCCAGTGGGCGGGCATCATTTGGAATGGGACTGTTCTACCGCGGCAGCCGCCTTTTTTGTTGCCTCCCCGGGGTCATTGATTTCACAATCAAAGCCCGAAGCCGAGTTATTGGGCAGTCTGAGACTCTTTTCGCGGGGCTTAATTATCTGCACGCGATCAGAAACGATTTCCTCGCGGGGAAAAATCATTTCCTCGCTGGGAGAAATGATTTCTGCGCGGGGAAAAATCACTTCCTCGCTGGGGGAAATGGTTTCTGCGCTGTGGGAAATCATTTCTGTGCGGGGAAAAATGGTTTCCCTGCGGAGAGAAATGGTTTTTCCCCGCGCGCACACGCCTTCATCGCGCGCAAAAACTCCTTCGTCCCGCGCACATCTCCCCAACTCATGGTGGTTTGCCTGTACAACCAGGCGATCTGTACTATCTATATGGATGCCAGCCCCAACTCTTCCCTGCCAGAGGCGGACTTACTCCACATGCATCCGCAACTACTCTATATGCATTCGCTCGAGCCGCCAACTGCTGTTCTCCAGTCGCATGTCAAAGCCGGTGTAGTACAGACCCTTGGCGGTCGGCCCATATAACTTCACGCGGAAGACGCCCGCCGACACTTTTTCCATGTAAATCCCCGGCGTGTACTCACCCATCGGGATTCGATTGAACAGTTCCACCAGTTCATCTGACTTTTCATACAACTCATCGAACGCGCTGCCAGGGTCTTTCCCAAGCTGCGACAATGAATCCCGCGCCTGTTGACTCAATATCTGTTCAACAAACGTGGCGCGGTCCTGTTTTGCCAGGGCGTTGTAGATATTCACCATCAATTGCCGTCCATTGCCCGCCGTCACCAGTTTTTTGTCCGGGTTGTTGGGATCAATCTGTTCCCGCGGCTGCAGCACAATGTTCTGATACCCCTTGGGCATCGTCACCGGCTGATTGACCTGCGCATTGGGCAACGCGCCGAACATGGGGCGGTTGTAGATCACGCGTTCTTCGACAGCGCAGCCAGAAAGCAGGCCCATCGCGATCACCAAACTCATGCAGCGCACGCTCACACTCCGGCTCCCAGTCCCACACCCTTTGTAACTACGACACCATCGGTTGGTTGCACCTCTGGAGAGTCGATCTCCACGATCTGCGGCAGTTCTCTTCCCTTTCGCCACAAGTCATGCACCACAAATTCCTCGCGAGGAGACTCACAATCCAAGCGATAATGACACCCGCGCGACTCGGCTCGCCACGCCGCCGAGCGAGCCACAAGACTCCCCACCAGCAGCATGTTCTGCGTCTCCCATCCCTGCGGCTCATCAAAGATCTTGTCGAGCGTGTACTTGGCCCAGAAGTTCAACATCTCGATCACGCCATTGAGCTTCGCACCCGTCCGCTCAACCCCCACATTCTTCCACATCGCTGATCTCAAGCTCGAGCGCACATCGTCAAGGTCAAGCTCTCCGCTCTCGCTGGGACGGATATCGCTGACGATCGAAACCGGCGCAGGCCTTGCTTTCGATTTCATCTCCGCACACACCCGCCCCGCAACTTCGCCGTAGACCAATCCCTCCAGGAGCGAATTGCTCGCAAGTCGATTGGCCCCATGCAAACCCGAATACGCCGCCTCGCCCGCCGCGTACAAACCCGGCACATCGGTGCGACCACATTGATCAACGTTGATGCCGCCGACCATGTAGTGGGCAGCCGGATGCACCGGTATCAGGTCTTTTCCCGCATCCAGTTCAAACTTCTTCAAAAGCTCGGCAATCCCCGGGAAACGCTGAGTAAAACCCTTCAAATGGCGGCAATCAAGCGACACACTTCCGCCGCCCTGCTTGGCGATCTGCCGCACAATCGCCTGGCTCACGATATCACGCGGCGCAAGTTCCGCAAGCGGGTGAATCTCCAGCATGAACCGATGCCCGCTTGAGTCGAGCAAATACGCGCCCTCGCCCCGCACCGCTTCGGTAATCAGCAATCGCGCAGCGCCCGGCAGATACAAAGTCGTCGGATGAAACTGCATGAACGCCATGCACGCAAGCGAAGCCCCCGCGCGATACGCCATCGCCAAACCATCCGCCGTCGCCTGAATCGGATTGCTGGTTTCGCGCCAAAGGACACCCGCTCCGCCCGCGGCAAGGATCGTTGCCTTGGCCCAGATCACTTGCAAGCCATACTTGGGGTGGTGCGTAATCGCGCCCATCACCGGCGAACCAACTTCCAGACTCGGCGTGATGAGATCGAGCGAAAAACAGTTTTCAAACACGCGAACGCCCGCAGTTGCCTTCACCTTTTCGCCCAATGCCCGCTGCACTTCGCGTCCGGTCGAGTCGCCATGCGTGTGCAAGATGCGATGGAACGAATGTCCGCCCTCGCGACCCAGTTGCAACTGGCCGCCCGCCCCGCGATCGAACTTCGCACCCCAGTCCATCAGCTCTTTTAAACGCAGCGCAGCCAGCTGGGCGGTCTGTCTCACGACATTCTCATCACACAGGCCCGCGCCCGCGATAAGTGTGTCTTGAATATGTGATTCAACGGAATCGGCCAGCTCCTTTTCGCTCACAACGCCGGCGATACCACCTTGAGCCCACGCGGTATTGGTGTTCCTGAACGGAGCTTTGGCCAGCACAATGCAATCACCATGCTCCGCCGCCGCAACCGCAGCACGCATGCCTGCAACGCCACCACCAATCACCAACGTATCAGTGAAAATCTGCGGCAACAAGGTAGACCTGAACGGAATCAG
>SXOY01000187.1 GCA_005776545.1 Planctomycetia bacterium
CTTCGTTTGCAAAGGCAAACCCAGCGAGAATTGCGTGAAGAGATTGCCAAGCTGCGGAGTGAAATTGAACATCGGCGGGGCGAGGGCGGAACGAATACAGATGAGAAAGCGGCGAAGCAATGAAGCACAATTCGCCGATTCCTGGCATTGCCGGTCGAGCGGCGGCGTGGGTGTATTCGCAGTGTATTGACTATCGCAATCGCAGGTTTGATGCGGGTAAGGGAGTGGTGGAGTTTGACCGACCAGTGATCAGCGTGGGGAACTTGTCGACGGGTGGAACGGGAAAGACGCCGCTGGTGAAGTGGATTATTGAGAAATTGATAGCGATGGGGCATGACCCATGTATCGCGATGCGCGGGTATAAGTCGCACGGAGGCGAGAGTGACGAAGCCCGGGAGTATGAGGAGGCGTTTGCAACCGTGCCGCGGGTGGTGCAGGCGGATCGAACGCGCGGGCTGATAGAGCTTTTTTCGACCGAGCGGGGAGCGAAAGTTGACTCGGTGGTGCTTGACGATGGGTTTCAGCACCGACAGATTGCGCGGCAATGTGATGTGGTGATGGTGGATGTGACCCGAAGCCCATTTGAGGATCGATTGCTGCCAGCGGGACATTTGCGAGAGCGGGTTGAGAGTCTGAAGCGGGCGGATGTGTGCGTATTAAGTCGATGCGACATGGTTTCGAGCGCAAAGGTGGAAAAGATCGCAGGCGAAGTGCAAGCATTGTTTGATGGTTCGTTGGTGCGGTCGGTGCACCGTTGGAATTCAGTGCAGGTGATTGAAAATGGCGAGGTTCGCAAAGCGGAGTTGAGTGAACTGAAGGGCAAGCGGCTGTTTGCGTGTTGTGCGATCGGAAATCCGATTGCTTTTCTTGAACAGGTCAAGGCAGCTGGGGTGAGCGCGGTGGGGAGCAGCGTTCTGGGTGACCACGATCCCTTTGAGCAACGGACTGTGCGAGACATTGTGCGGCAGTCGCGGGAAACCGATGGGCTGATTCTGACGGAGAAAGACTGGGTAAAAGTCCGACGGCACGTTGAATTGTTGAAGGGTGTGCGGGTGTGGTGTCCGCAGGTTGCTATAGAGATGATGGATGGAGAGCCTCGACTTTTGGAGGCGATCGGATTGGCTTTTGATAGGGTGTCGATTCCGAAGAGTTAGAAGTTGATTTGACGACAACGCGGCTTTGAGGTATTACACTCCGCGTCCTGCAACTGGCGGGTGGGTTCTGATGTAGAAGGAACTTCGCCGGAGATGGATGTCTAGACTGGGTGATCTCGGGTCTAGGTTTAGATCATGGTTCGGCTCATGGGTTGGAATTGGTTCGATAAGGAGTTCAGCGTGCATTTTGTGACGAAAATTCTAGTTGTCGCCGCCGCGGTTTTGGCGATTTTGCTTGCCGCCCTCACGATTGCATATTCAAGCAATGCAGATCGCATTGCGGGAAGCTATCACGACATGGAGGCTGAAGTTGCGGCGACCAAGGGCAGCATGGCAGCCCAGGCCGCGATTCACGGAACTCAGGAAGCGAACAGCCAGGCGAAGATTGCGGCACTGAATAATCAGATGACGCAACTTCAGTCCAATCTGAACTCGTTGCTTGCTGAAAACAGCAAGTTGACAGTTGATAAGAATGCCGCAGTGACTGAAAGCAAACTGTTGTTGAGCAAGTTCAACGAACTGCAAACAACTGCAAGCACGCAGGCATCGCTGATTCAGAGCTATCGCGAT
The DNA here is from genome assembly GCA_005776545.1 of Planctomycetia bacterium. Next base: position 1,725 of record SXOY01000187.1, read on the forward strand.
GAAACGACGACGCTTCGCAAGAACGAGCTCGCGTTCAATCGTCAGTCCGTGGAAATGAACGATCGCATCAGCGATCTTGATGCGAAGCGTGATGTGCTTGAGCAGAGCGTTCGTGCATTGCAGGAGCAACTTGCAGAAGCACGCACCTCGATGGAGAAGGCTCAGTCCGGCGCATCAGCGATTGCCAGTGGCAATGCAGTGGAGTCGTTTGTCTCAGCTGGCCCACTAGTCAGCGGTCGAATTGATGAATTGAGCAAGGATTCGTTGACCGGCGCCACCATGGTGAAGATTAACGTTGGCTCGAACGATTCGGTGAAAGACAATATGAAGTTCTTCGTGGTTCGCGATGGCAAGTTCATCGGAACGATTACTGTTGTTCGTACCGACCTGAAATTTGCGGTCGGCAAGGTGTCGCTGCTCGCTGACAAGAGCGCGGTCCAGACTGCAGACATGGTTCTCAGCCGCATTAACTAACTCATTTGGGCAAGAAGGAGATTTCCGATGGCACAGATGGGAATGCAGATGCAGGGCGGCGGGATGCGGAAACGCGGACCGGAGCTGAATGTTTACACGGGTCTCGCTTTTATTGCATTTGCCTGCCTCGCGGCGGCATGTGTAATGGTGTACCTGGCGGCTCAGAAGGTTGGAAAGGGCGGCAGCCCGCTCGAGATTCAGGATCAGGGCAAGATTGTGCTTGTGAAGCCAGCAAAGTGATTTTGTCCCGGACAAGATGAGAATTATGCAAACGGCGGCCGATTTGGCCGCCGTTTGTTGTTTTCGGGCGTGATCAAGTTGTTGAATCGACTTGACCATTGGATGCATGAAAGCTAACCTTCACTCCCCTATGCGGCGAGGGCTTTGTAGCGGGAAGACAATTTGGGGAGGTAGCTCAATTGGTTAGAGTACTGGACTGTCGATCCAGTGGTTGCGGGTTCGAGTCCCGTCCTCCTCGTTTAGGTTCAAGATCCCGCTGAGTCTCAGCGGGATTTCTTGTTTTTGGAGTTTTGTGATTTAGGTCGGCAAGCACTCGCGAGGGCGATAGCGGCGGTTGCGTCTGTACAATCGCCAGTTCATAGAGATTGCTGGAGAAATGAAATGTCAGCAGCGCAGATTGAACTTGAGAAGTTTCACTGGGTGCCTCAGCCGGCGGCGGCACAGGTGATAAGCGGGCTGATTCAGCGGTTTCTCGCGGCGTGTCCAGAGGCAGCGTTGTTGAGCGAGCGAATGCTCAATGAAACGGGTACGCGATTTGTGGACTGGGTGGATTTCGTGCAAGTGCAGAAAACTGCCGTGGTTGAGGCGAAGCTGCAGGAAGTGGGGTTTTCGCGCAGGCCGCAACCTGGGGCTGAAGATTGCTTTGTGCATGAAGGGGCGATTTTCCCGACGGTGATTCTATCGGATGTGGACAGCGCGCTTCACGTTGGACTCAAAGTGGACAGCGTGCCAGATTTTCTGGCCGCGCAGAATTCGGATGTCACGATTGAGGGCGAGCCACATAGTCAATTTCGTCGAGCGTGTGTCTTCACAACTTCGGCGGGTGCAAAGTTGTGGGCGATCGAGCGGCATGGATATCGGGGGTTTGAGGTAGCGAAGGCGAATCCGGCGAAAGAGCAGGCGGCACAGCGGCATTTGGAAGCACTGCGGAAGCGGCGGAGAGACTTTTCGTGCGATGCGGACGGTTTTGCACATTTGAATGCATTGGTGGATGCCGCGATTTTTGACCTTGGATCAGACTGGACGTGCGATCTATTTTTTGAAGCGGAGCGCCGGTATTGGCAGCGGCGAAATCATGTGGCGCGGTTTCAGAAAACGAGGCAGGACCAACTTGGGCTGGGGTGGGCCAACCACGATCATCATACGTATCGGGCATCCAGGCCGCATTTCAAGGCACTTATTGGTGTGCAGGAGAAGCTTGGGTTCAAGGCGCGAGAGAGGTTTTATGCAGGGGCAGAGGCGGGGTGGGGCGCACAGGTACTTGAGCACGCGGTCACCGGAATAACAACATTTAATGATGTTGACATGTCGCCGGAAGAACTGATGGGCGATTTTGCACACCAAGGGTTGGAAGATCGGGCTGGCGAGGAGTTAGGCACGGTCGGGATCTGGTGTGCGCTTCATGGTGAGGCGATTTTGCAGGCGGGGATGCACCATTTGGAGTGTGTGTTTGACTGGCATGTGCTGAAAGCTCAGATGGCGGACGAAGGCTCGATTCGAACGATGGACCCGTTTACGACTTTCAGTTATCTGCGGCAAGCGTTCACGGAAGGCGAGCGGTGGGTTGTCAGTGCAAAGAGAATCGAAGGACTGTTTGCTGCTGGTCGGATTAACGCGAAGCAGGCGGAGCAGTTTAGATTACAGGGCGCGATAGGCTCGCATCTTGAGAACCTCGAACGCAATGATGGGTTTAAGGGATTCAACCAGCAAGGTGTGTCGGACATTATCTC
>SXOY01000188.1 GCA_005776545.1 Planctomycetia bacterium
CGGGAACAGGAAAAACGTTTCGCCTGGCAATGCGTTACATCGGCCTGCTCGCACGCGGCGAGCAGCCATCATCTCTGCTTGCAACCACTTTCACGAAGAAGGCCGCGGGTGAGATGTTGGAGCGTGTTTTGAAGCTCCTTGTGGGTGGAGTCACCAAGCCCCACACACTCGCGGAACTGCAGCAGTTCGCGGACCCATGCCTAACCGACGAACGATGCCGCCAATTGCTTCGGGTCCTTATAGACAATCTACATCGCAACAATGTACTAAACATAGATAAGCTTTTTCTGCGAATTGCGAGTGGTTTTTCGCTTGATCTGGGGGTGGCCCCCGGTTGGCAGCTGGTAGATCCAGATGAAGATCGCGCATTGCGAGTGCAGGCAATATCTCGCATGCTTGTTAAGTGCTCGACGCAGAGCACGTTGGAATCGCTCATTGGACTTGCCAAAGGCGGAAATCCCTCTTCTGTTCATTCGCCAATATTGGGTGGTCTTAAGGCTGCGAACTTCCACTTTCTTGCAGCAAAGAGCAGGCTCGAACCGTGGCAGAATATTCAGCCCAAGACCAAGCCGCTGACAGAACATGAGTTGAACCAGCGATATGACAGCCTGCGCCGGTGCGAACAGCACGTTCCACGCAATCAAGATGGGTCACCTGCTGTTGCATTTGAGAAGGCAATCAGGTCAGCATGCAATGATGTGGAAACCCAGAATTGGAAACACTTTTTACAGGCACTAATTGTTTCGAGGCTCTGTTCCGATCCTCCTGAGAAATTCTCCGGTAAGAAGATTCCCACAGAGATCGCCAGTTGCTACTTGCCCCTGATCGCCCACGCTGTTACTTCAATTCGTATCCGACTGTTTCAGTCCAACACAGCTTTACACCAGCTGTTGCTTTCATTTAACGAACACTATGACGACCTCAAGTCCTCACAGGGGACATTCCTATTCGACGACATCCCGCGCCTATTGCTTGCCCTTGAATACGAAGGCGGCCGTGACCATATCTATTTCAAACTCGATGCGAAGATCAGACACATTCTCCTCGACGAATTTCAAGACACTTCCCTGCAACAGTTTGAACTTCTCAAACCTCTCATTGACGAATGCCGCCAAACAGAGGATGGCCGCTCAGTCTTTATCATTGGAGATGTCAAGCAGTCGCTGTATGGCTGGCGAGGGGCCGAGCCGGGACTTCTCCGCACACTCGACTCCAAGCTGACGCTACATGCTGAGAATCTTGTTCCCAATTACCGCTCAAGCCCGGCAGTGATTGATGCGGTCAACTTGGTTTTTGGAAACCTCGGAAGCAACACGGCGTTTCAAGGCAAAGGCCAGCATGCCGCAACAGAATGGCAGTCTACTTTTCAAGCGCACATCGCCCATCACTCAGGTATGCCCGGCGAGGTCATCCTGAACGTCTCGCCGGATGCCGCCGAATCTGATTCTGAGTCGAAGTTTGACCTTCTCGCTGCCTTCACCGTTCAACGCGTCAAAGCTATCTACGACAGCACCCCCGATGCGAGCATTGCGATTCTGCTGCGTAGAAACGCATGGATCGAAGCACTTCGTTTTGAACTTTCACAAATCGGTATTGACTCAAGCCAGGAAGGCGGCGGACCGCTCACCGATTCTCCGGCAGTTTGTGCCATCCTCTCTCTTTTCCACATCGCCACCCACCCCGCCGACACCGTCGCTCGATATCACCTTGCCACATCTCCACTTGGGAAACTTGTTGGCCTGACTGACCATACTTCAAGCAAGCAGGCGGCCATTCTCTCACGCCAAATTCGCACAGAGATTCTCGTTCGTGGCGTGACACCAGCGCTCACTTCACTGCGTCACAAATTGCTGACATTCCTTGCTCAAAGAGACCACGCGCGCTTAACTCAGCTGATCGCGTTTGGAGCGAAATTCGATGCCAAGGGTAACCCCGATGCGAGTGAATTCTGCGATGCGGTATCACACCTTGCAATGCTCGACCCCAATCCCGCGCGAGTGCAACTAATGTCGATTCACAAGGCCAAGGGCCTGGAGTTTGACGCCGTTTTCCTGCCGCAATTTGAAAAAAGCTGGCAAAATAGATCCGGTGATCTTTACGTTCAACGTCAGTCGCCCTTCGATCCTCCATGGCTCCTTTCTCAGTCGGTACCAAGTGAGATAGCGGATGTCGACCGTCACCTGGGACAACTAAGAGACTCTCGGTTCGAGACCATTGTCGGCGAAGAACTTTGTTGCCTGTATGTCGGGATGACCCGCGCTAAACACCATCTTGAGATCATCGTGCCACCCGACGAACCCAAGCAAGACAGCAGCCCATCTGCTGCCCGCGTCTATTGCGAGGGGCTTGCCAACGGAAAGCCAAGAGAGCCACTGACAACTTTGTATTCGCATCGGATAGGCGACTGGAAAACAGGGAAGTCTTCAAGCGCCAAAGCTGCATCTCCCGCCCCATCATCCATCCCACTCTTGCTTGCGAAGTCCGCAAAGGTTCATCCGTTACACCTTCCTCGCACTTCTCCCTCAGCTCTGGAAGGACGCTCATCCCCGCTCGCAAGCGACATTCTTCGCCCTCGCCACGCTCAATCACTCGATCGCGGGACCTTGATTCACGCCTGGTTTGAACTCGTTGAGTGGGCAAGTTCCCCCTTGCCCCCAGATACCGAGTTGCTCGCACATGCAACCAGACTGGGAATTTCTGAGTCATCCGCGGCAGAACAACTCCCGGAATTCAAAGCGATGCTCGCGTTGCCCGAAATTCGAACAGCGCTTTCGATTCCCTCTGGAACTGGCACATGGAAGCTCAAGAGAGAATGGCAGTTCAGTGTCCAAATCAACCACAACCGCCACCCCACCATGTTGAATGGTCGATTCGATCGAGTGCATATCTGTTTTGTCAATGGCAAACCGGTTGCCGCTCATATCTTGGATTTCAAGACCGATGCACTTGTTTCCGCACCCATAGAAAACAGCATCGAGACATATCGCCCGCAAATGGCCGCGTATCGCTCAGCCTTGTCGACACTCCTGAAACTGGATCCCGCATCAATTGCCGCATCACTGCTTTTCGTTTCCCGAGGAGATGTCATTTCGGTTTAGTGTGGCAATTTCCGACCACATTCAGGACACTGTCTGAGTCCCTCGAGTTCGTACGTGCATGTGGGACATTGCCCTGGTCTTGACTTCGCTCGACACGCAGACCGCATTGCAAAGGCAATCATTGCCAGCCCAAGAAGTCCCACAACTGCCGCCAAACCAGCATTGACACTGACAGCTTTCCAGGTCCCTTCGGCAATCCCTATGTACAGCATTGCAAGCGCGAAGACCATCACCGCCCCAGGTAATCCAAGACACGCCATCAACACTCCGCGCTTTCCATGACGAAGCAGTGACACAATCGGCGCAGCCACCCCAACAAGTGAACAGGTCCCACAAAGCACAATCAGCAGCGGGCCAATCATGCGGAACTCTATGAGCAATTATCACAAGCAAGCATCATCAGCCCATTGGCATCCGTACTGTCCGCAATCTTGAGGAAATCACATGCTCCACAACACGTTCCGGTCCTGTTCAATCAGGTACTTGATGTACTGGCTCCCAAACCCGGACAGGTAATTGTTGATTGCACCGTTGGCCTGGGCGGCCATTCCGCGGCGATCCTCGAACTTCTAGGACCGCCAGACTCCGGCGGCCGGTTGATCGGAATTGACTTTGATGCCGGCAATCTCGCGGCAGCACGGGCGAGACTTGACCGTGTGGGCGGCCGCTTTGATCTCTTCAACACGAATTTCGCTGGCTTGCAGAATGTCCTTGCACAGGCCGGAATAGAAGATGGACGAGTCGATGCGGTACTTGCCGATGTTGGCGTCGCCAGCACCCAGATCGACGATCCCGCTCGCGGGTTTTCGTATCGCAAACCTGGGCCTCTCGACATGCGAATGGATGCAACCCGCGGTCAGCCCGCATCGGTGCTGGTGAATCGTCTGAGCGAGGAAGAACTTGCAACAGCGTTTCTTGAACTCGGCGATGAAACCGATGCACCTCACATTGCAAAGCTGATCGTTGAACGTCGAGTTGCCAATCCAATCACGACCACCCAGGATCTCATGGCCATTATCTGTGAAGCACGAGATTTCACGATTCAACGCGCTGCCGGTGCCAAACTCCACCCTGCAGCACGGACCTTTCAGGCACTTCGAATCCTCGTGAATCGCGAACTCGCAAACCTCGATCGCCTGCTCACGGTGTTACCTGATGTGCTCAAACCCGGCGGCGTCGCAGGAATCATCAGCTTTCATTCGGGCGAAGATCGCCGCGTGAAATACGCTTTTCGAGATGGATTGCGTGCAGGGGTTTATGACTCCGAAAACCGCGATCCAATCGTTGCTGATGAAGAAGAACGGGATACCAATCCTCGAGCGCGATCGGCAAAATTGCGGTGGGCACGCCGCACGCTCAGCTCAACATCGGAAACCAGTTAAATTGGCACAAACGGCGGTAACAGTTCACGCCCCGCCGCTGCTTGTCGAGACATGACAAGTGACAACTATCCAAAACTTGATGTTATTGTTCGATGCCCCGCGCGGATACCCCCTAGAGTGGGTGCGACCGTAGACTTTCGGAGGGGAATACGTGGCTTCTCAAACTGACGGTTTTAGACCAATTTTTCGAGTCCTGGCCTGTTTCGCCGCCCTCGAAGTCGTCGCGTTTCTGATTTCAAGCGAACATGCTACCGGTGTTCATTTTGCTTACCCGATGCTGTGGCATCTCGGAATTTTCCTCATCGCATTCCTCCCTTTTGCGATCTGGCATGCGAGTACATTTTTACGTGTCGAAGTTACGCAGGTTTCATACCCACCAACTTCCCAGTGGAGGCTCCGCGGAATAGTGCTGGGAATCATTTTGGCCGGACTGGCCATGTCCGTCTGGGGATATCGACAGGCAGCTCGCAGCATTGAACACGAGACTCAAGCTGACTTCGAAAGACTCACGGAGCGCCTTACGACTGAATCGCAACGCCGCCTTTCCAGAATCAGCAATGCATTGCGAGGAATGCGAGGTCTCTTTCAGGCTTCAGAATCAGTGCGGCGGGAACAATTCAGATCATATTTTGCCAATCGAAACCTAGCCGTCGAGTATCCCGCGGCCAAGGGTTTTGGGTTTATTCAACGTGTACAACGCAATGACATCGAGAAGTTCGAGATTGCTGAACGTGAAGATAACGCCGCAGCATTTTCGGTGAAGACCTATTCGGTCGATTCAGCAGTTAGTGAAGCATCAGATTTGTTCGTGGTGAAATTTATTGTTCCGTTTGTACCCAACCGCAATGCCTGGGGATTAGACATCGGGTCTGAACCGATTCGAAGGGCAGCGACCCTGCAGGCAATACGAAGTGGCGTTCCAACACTTACACCTCGCATACAACTTGCACAGGACGAAATCAAACGACCCGGATTTCTCTATATGCTCGCGGTGTACAAGAACGGGTCTGAACCAGGTTCGGATCTGGAACGAGAGAACGCCGCACTTGGCGTGGTATACGCAGCCTTTGTTCCAGAGGAGGCGATGGGCGACATTGCAGACGTTGCCGAGAACTTCCTTGATTTTCGACTCTACGAAGGCACCACAATTGCATCAGACACGCTGATTTTCGATTCTAGCGCATCCGCTGTTTCGCCAAGCTTAGTTTCTTCACAGTCCGCCCGGAGATCATCCGAATCTCAAGCGCTGTTTCAAGCGACCAATTCATTTGTCATCGGCGGTCACACCTTCACAATTACCTCAAGCACATCACCGACCTTTGAAGCAGCTGTAGATACACGCTCACCCTTCATGATTGCTGCTGGCGGTATCGTTCTAAGCCTGCTCCTTGCCGGCATGATCTGGTCACTTGGTCAAAGCAGGGGCAAGGCACTAGCACTCGCACAAGGTATGACCGCCGACCTTCTGGCTGCACAATCGGCAAGTGAACAGGCATTGCACGAAAGCGAGCACGATCGCAATGTCCTCGCTTTCCTGGCCAGCGGTGGTTCCCTGACTGATGTTCTAACAAAGCTCGTGCTTGGATACGAAGCCTTTTTCCCCGGCATGATCGGTTCGGTATTGCTCCTTGACTCCAACACGCGCCGCCTTCGACACTGTGTAGCCCCCAGCCTCCCCCTTGACTACTGCAAAGCAATTGACGGGGTGGCAATCGGTCCGGATGTTGGCTCGTGCGGAACGGCCGCACACTCCGGCAAAACCACCATCGTCTCCGATATTTCCACCGATACGCTCTGGTGCAACTTCAAAAGTCTCGCAATATCGCACCAACTTCACGCCTGCTGGTCTATTCCCATTTTCGATTTGAGCAACAATGTTTTAGGCACACTTGCTTTTTACTTCAAGACGCCGCGCGAACCGCTGCCCTCAGAACTTGCCATCTTGGAACGCGGAGCTAAAGTCGCCGGGCTTGCAATTTCTCGTCATCAGGCTGAGGAACGGCTCAAGTCAACGAACGATGAACTTTCAGAAGCAAGCAACGCAGCCGATGCCGCCAACAAAGCCAAAAGCGAGTTACTCGCCAACAAGAGCCAAGAGATCAG
>SXOY01000189.1 GCA_005776545.1 Planctomycetia bacterium
AATCCCATACCCGATTGTTGCCGCCTTCTTCGTGAGCGCACGAAAAAGGCACGAAATTATCTCGTGCCTTTTGTTTTGGATTTCACTAATGCCTGATGCCTAGTGCCTAATGCCTATACGGTCCAGAGCGACACACACGATCCGACTAGTACCGGTACCACTCGCTCTTGAACGGCCCTTCAATCGGCATATTCATATAAGTAGACTGAGTCTGTGTCAGTTTGGTCAACCGAACGCCCAGCTTCTCCAGGTGCAACCGTGCAACTTCCTCATCCAGCTTCTTGGGCAGGCGATACACCTTGTTCTCGCTATAGCGAATCCCGCTCAGCGTCGGCTGATTCGTCGCACTCAGCCACAGATCCAATTGTCCCATCACCTGATTCGTAAAGCTCGCCGACATCACAAAGCTCGGGTGCCCAGTTGCACACCCAAGATTCAACAATCGACCTTCCGCCAGAACCAGAATGCTGTGCGTCCCCTTACCGCCCGATGCGGGGAACACAAACTCATCAAACTGTGGCTTGATATTCACACGCTTCACACCTGGGAATCCAAACAGCCCCGCCATGTCAATTTCATTATCAAAGTGCCCGATGTTCCCGACAATCGCCTTGTCCTTCATCCGCTTCATGTGGTCAATCGTGATCACATTCATGCACCCAGTCGCCGTCACGAAGATGTCCGCAGTCTCGATGACATCTTCAAGCGTCGCAACCTGGTAACCTTCCATCGCGGCCTGCAATGCACAGATCGGATCGATTTCCGTCACGATTACGCGGCAGCCCTGCCCCTTCAGCGCCTGGCAACATCCCTTACCCACATCGCCATACCCAAGCACAACCGCAGTTTTCGCGCTGAGCATGACATCCGTCGCGCGATTCAATCCATCCACCAGCGAGTGGCGGCAACCATATACATTATCAAACTTGCTCTTGGTCACTGAATCATTGACATTGACCGCCGGAATACACAGCGTTCCGGCCTTTTCCATTTCGTACAGGCGATGCACGCCAGTAGTAGTTTCTTCAGAAACTCCCTTGAGTCCCGTCGCGACGTTGGTCCATTTGCCCTTGATTCCCTGCTCGCTGCGAAGCAATTCAAGAATCACACCCCATTCTTCCGGTTCAGCCTTGGCGTTGAACGCTGGGATCGCTCCCGCTTTTTCAAATTCCGCGCCCTTGTGCACAAGCAGCGTCGCATCGCCACCATCATCCACAATCAAGTCCGGGCCTTTGCCACCCGGCCAGGTCAGCATCTGCGAAGTACACCACCAATATTCTTCCAGCGTCTCACCTTTCCACGCAAACACCGGCACGCCTTTGGGATTGGCAACTGTGCCAGTTGGTCCAACCACAATCGCCGCCGCGGCCGAGTCCTGCGTGCTGAAGATATTGCAAGAGGCCCAGCGGATCTCCGCGCCCAGGTCTGCAAGTGTTTCAATCAACACTGCAGTCTGCACCGTCATGTGCAATGAGCCAGAAATCCGCGCACCCTTCAACGGCTTCTTTCCGGCATACCGCGCCCGCAGCGCCATCAGTCCCGGCATTTCGTGTTCTGCCAATCGAATCTCATGGCGGCCAAGTTCGGCCAGTGAAAGGTCCCTGACTTTGAAATCAATTCCACCAGCGGTGGAAATTGTCATGTTTGACTTGGTTGTCGTTGGTGCGGTTGCAAGTGCGCTCATTGAAAAAAGCTCCTGAGAAAATGCCGGATTCTTCCGGGCTTTCATTATTGGTATTCAAAAGCAAAGGCGATGCTCTACGCACCGCCTTTGTTAGAAAAACAGGTTATTTATCTCAAAATCAAGGCAATTCATCAGGCCGGACCGCCGCGGTTGCTTCGGTATCGCCACCCAACGCAGCAATTCGTGAGAGCAGGACCTTGTTTGCCGGCTCCACATACAGCGCCATCTTAAGGCGCCGCACTTCGTTCTTCTTATCGCCGATCTTCGCATACATGTCCGCAAGTGCAACATGCGGCGCGATCGTCTTGCCTTCATCAATCCGTGCCGCGGTATTCAGCGCAAGCTTACATTCATCCAGGTTGCCCAGCGCCTGCTGATACACACCCATGCGGATGTAATCCGTTACTTGCCCGCGTTCACTCACACGCTTCTGCAAATACGCAACCAGCGATTCGCGCTCATTGGCCTGCAGCAGCGACTCCGCCAAGAGATCCGCATACGCACTCTCCGCGGGCCGCAAATCTTGTGCAATCGTCGCATGCACGCGTGCTTCCTTGGGGCGGTTAAGACTTAGATACGTCTTCGCAATTCCAACCCGCATCTCCAGGTCTTCGGGCCTGCGATCAAGGTACTCAGAGTAATCGACCAGCGCCCGGTCGAAATATCCCTTCTCAAAGTTGTACGATGCCGAATCCTTCACGATCGGCAGCGGCCGCTGCGAACTCGAGCAACCCGACAACACGCCAACCACCACCGCCAGTACACAGGTCCATCCGGTACGCATACACATTCTCCCAGTCTCGTGGCCTTTTTTGCACATCCGTGCAGGCCCAAAATTCTGAACCTACTTTAGTATCCACAACTCCCTCGCACACCAATTCCGACAAAGGAAAATGCCCTCGCTTTCCTACAAAACCGTCCTTCTCCTCCACACCCTCCCCGATGGCTCCAGTCACTACGACTGGCTCATCGATTGGCCACTTCCTGACCATTCAGACGGCCTACTCCTCACTTTCCGAGTCGCCGGCTTCCTTCCATCACTTCCGGCAGCGTCCAAGTTCGCCGCCACCCGTCTCCCCGATCATCGCCGTCTCTACCTCTCTTACGAGGGTTCAGTCTCCCGAAACCGCGGAACGGTGCGTCGAGTCGCCCACGGACTCAGCCAACTCACCCAACTTCCCAATTCACTTCGCATCCTCATTACCTGGGATTCATCGCCAACTCCCCAGCTCTGGGAAGCCTCGCCGTCACCATCCGATCCTCAGCTCTGGGAATTTGTTTCGCTAACTCCGCCCACTTCCGCCGATAGCTTCCTTAATGCCTAGTGCCAAGTGCCTAGTGCCTCATCGATCTCCACCCCTCACGGGAGTTCTCCGTCAATGTGCGGCATAGCAGCATCCCTCACCGCCTCTGGCTCAACTCCCAAAACCTCGCCCCAGGACCTGGTCGCCATGCGCGATGCCATGGCCCATCGCGGTCCCGATGGCGCTGGCATCTATATCTCCGGCAACATCGCCCTTGCACATCGCCGCCTCGCCGTTGTTGAAACCTCCGCCTCCGGACATCAGCCCATGCAATCCGCCTGCGGTCGCTACGCCATCATCTATAACGGTGAACTCTACAACACCGCCGAACTCCGCCGCGACCTTGCCTCAAACTCGATTGCCTTCAAAAGCCACGCCGACACCGAAGTCCTGCTCTACGCACTCGCAACTTGGGGCCTCGATGCCATGCCCCGCATTCGAGGGATGTACGCCTTCGTCTTCGTCGACCTCCTCGAACAACGCGCCATCGTCGCCCGCGACCCGCTTGGCATCAAACCTCTCTACTGGGCCTCCCTCGGCAACGAACTCCTCTTCGCCAGCGAACTCCAGGGCCTGCTCGCCCATTCCAAAGTCTCAGCCCATCCCAATCTCAGCGCCATCAGTGCCTACCTCTCAACGATCCGGACGACGATCGGGGCAGAAACTCTATTCGAAGGCCTTCACACACTATTGCCCGGCGAGTGGCTTTCGATCTATCTCTCAAAATCAACACCCCACATCGCTACCCACGATTGGTGGTCCAAAGCCGCCGACCATTCCTCACCATCACCGCTCCTCGACGGTGATCGCGGCAGCGTCGCCACCATCCGCGCTGCCATCGATGACTCTGTCGCCCGCCACCTCGTCT
>SXOY01000190.1 GCA_005776545.1 Planctomycetia bacterium
AGGACGCTTACCATTGGGTATGAAGCGTTTTGTTCATCAGGTTGATCGAAGGATTGATTCGCTCCTTGCCGTTGCAAGACCCGTGAGTGCCGGCGTTCTATTGGGGGCGATGCTCTATGCGTCCGGATGCACTTCAGAATCGAAGGTTGCCCCTACGCCGCCAGGAAACTCAGAAAGACCGAAGTACCGTTCGAAACGAATTGGTCGCTTTGATGAACTTATTGAACGCCAGAAAACCTCACCAGATCGGTCGGTCCAGGGCAGCGACCTCCGACTTAGAGCAGAGACCACTCGTTCAATGCCACTCACAGAGTTAGAAAGGGTGACGGCGGAGTCACCGCTTGATTTGGTGCTTGACGGGATTGATGCCCCGACGTTTGCAGCCCCTGCGATCGGACCAGAACAGGTAAGCGAATTAGATAAACGAGATGCAGTTGCGAAGTATTTGAGCGGGCGACAAAAACTGGCGGATGGGAAGTTCACTGAAGCACTGGATGATCTGTTTGCCGCATCCAAGCTTGACCCACTTGCATCTGAACCACATCGCGCCTTGGCGGAGGCCAATCTTGGGCTGGGCCGTACCACCGCCGCAATGAAGTCGTTCAGTGATGCAGCAGCACGCGGTTCGACAGAAGCGCGAGTCTATTGGTTGCTTGGACGAGATGCGCTGAAATCTGGAAAGACCCGGGAAGCGGCATCTTTTCTCAAGGTCGCGAGTAAGTCACTGAACGATGGCGGCGGCGATCGTTCACTGATCGCAATTATTCAGTGTGACCTTGCAGACGCGATTGGGGCAAGGGGATATTTGCGATCAATGGTAGAGCTTCGCCGGAAAGTGCTGCAGCAGCTTCGAGACATTGTCCCGCCGCAGACTCTCCGAAATGAGTTTGGTGATTTGCTCCGTCGATCGGGTGATCTGCATTTGAGCAACGGAGATGCGCTGTGGCGAATTGGAGATTTCGAATCGGCTGCGAGTGAATATTCCCTCGCGGAAGAGTCAGGACTGGTTGATCCTGGGACCACAATGTCGCGATGGTTTGAGACTCTGCTCATGCAAGGTCGTACCGGCGAAATTGCCGACAGATTGCTAAGTGAGTCCGCTGAACATCCAGAACGGATCGACCACACACGCCTCGGGATGCTCGCAATTCTCTCGCAGTCCAGAGCATCCAATGAGCTTTTGGCTGGTTTTCTGCAGCTCTATGCAGAAACCAAGACGCCAACACTCGCGTTGAGCCTTTCTCGAGCAGTGGCGGCATGCCATCGCGACCCAACCGATGCTCGGGCAGTCCTTGCATCCGCGCTTTCGAGCCACGAAGCTGAACCTGATGCGATGGCCGCATTCCTGGCGACATGGCCTGTCCATTCTGTCGCCGACCGTGTGGCCGCAGTAACAGCAATTGTGACGAGGAAACCTACCGATGCCGGACGATGGGCGGCGGCACTTGCGGCTGAAGGACATGAGCCTGTTGCACTTGAAGCGGCAATAAGGTCAGACACCTCAATACCGGCGAGATTGGTGCTGGCTGAGTTGCTTGCGACATGGGGACATTACTCCGAAGCTCTGACGATTCTTGAAGATATCGTTGCTACCAATAACAAGCAGTTTGATATTGGGATACTGGTTTCGCGTGGGGTAATCGCTGCAAAAAGCGGAAACTGGCCAAGTGCAGACCGTTGTCTCACAGAATTGAACGCAATTGCCTCTGCCGATGCATCGCTTGCGGCGGCGGAAATTGAACGCGGGTTGCAGCGAAATTCACTTGCCTGGTCACGGCTGGAGGCACTCGCCGGCCCAAAGCCAGAGTCGGCATCAACCGATCAGGCAAAGGTGAACATCCTGCTGCGCGGGGCCGAATTAGCGGCAAAGTTGGGAAAACTCAATGAAGCAACTGCACTTTTGACCCGTGCGGTCGCCGCTGATAAGTACGATGAAAGGGCGTACTCAGGATTGGTCGCAATCGCTTCTGGTGCAAAGCCGGTTGATCAACAGAAGGTGAACACTATTCTCCGGGAACTTCGTCACAATTGTCCAAGTGGAAGGGCGGCGAGAGGAATTCAGTTCCAGCAGTTGCTTGGATCGGGTGTAAGTAACCCAACGGCCGTTGCTCAGTCAATGGAAATTGTGACCGCATCACCTCAGGATGCTGGAGTTATTGAACAACTGTGCGGGTTTGCTGAGCGGACTTTTGCGGCGCAGCCCTCTATTGCAATTGAAGCAGAGAAGACCCTTACTGGCGCCCTTGCGGAACGACCGGGTGCAACGGCAGTCCGCCGCGGATTGGCACGAATACTCGCGGTTCGCGGCAAAGCTGAGGATGCGGTTCGAATTCTCGAACAGAGTCCAGAACGCATACAAGATGTTCTGTCACTTCGTCTCAGAGAGAAACTGCTCAAAGACAACCTGAAGAAAGACGAGGAGAGCCAACAGGTCGAATCTCGACGAATGGCGGCGGTTCAACCAGGAATCGATACATCGATCGAGATAAGCGATTGGCTTTGGCGAGCGGGCAAGTTAGATGAAGCTGTGACGTTGCTCTCAGCGAAAGTTGCACCGGGCGCGGAACTGGATGTTGATCAGCAGGCAAAACTTCTTTTTATGGCTGGTCGCGCAATGGCTTCGCTTTCAAGGCTGCCTGAGGAGCCGCGACAGGGTGTTTCGAGCGAAGGACGCCGGGCACTTGTGTTGTTTAATCTGGTCGCGCTTCACGGCGGTAGTTTGCTGCCGCAGCATCACCAGGCACGGCTCATCCTTCTGGGAGTCAACTCCCCCACTGATTTTGCAGCGTTGCTGGCGGCAGCGGAATTAGCGGGCGAGCAACATCCGTCACTCAAGACGGCATCACTCAGATTGATTGCTGATGCCGCCGGAAATGAGGTTCCGCGTCGAGGCGGAGAATTCCTGCAATATGCGGTGACGAAAACGAGCGGCGTTTCCGCATCGATTTACTCTCTCATTATTCGCCGCGCGGTTGCATTTGGAACACTGGACGATGTGAGTAAGGCTCTTGACCTAGCGGAGGATCCAGCACACATCGGAGCGGTTCTTGCAGATCTGGATTCCGCATTAGACCCGAGTGCCACCACCGCCCAGCAGCAGGCTGAACTTGCATATGTTGTGGCGAGCGGTTTAACTGTAAGTGGCAATGAGGGAAATGCTGAGGAAATCTATCGCCGTGCACTGGCTCGAGACCCTCGACATGGCCTGGCGAATAACGACCTTGGATACGCATTGCTTGAAAGGGACGAGGTAGCAAAGGCTGCTCCGCTGATTGAAATTGCAGCGCAGGTGCTTTCAGATCGGTCGCATGTACTGGACTCGCTGGGGTGGCTCCGGTATAAGCAGGGGCAAATGACCGATCTCCCGGCGACGGGGACATCTCCAGCGATTGAGGGAGCTATAACCGTTTTGAGGCGGGCAATCCAACTCGATAATGGAAATGAAGCGGCAATGCTTGATCATCTTGGCGATGCGTTGTGGGCTGCTGGAGATTGGGACCAAGCAGCGACAGTGTGGCGGCAGTCGATCGGTGCATCAGACGCGATGCTTCGAGAGATTCGAGCCGTGTCGGCTTCGCGCGAGTCTCTGGTAAAGGAGCTAAAAGAGATTTCTGCATCGGCGACGGGCAAACTGGCCTCGCACCGAAACAAGGTAGAGCCAGCAATAGCGGTGTTTCCGGGTCGGAAGGAGCCGGGAACTCCGATCGCAGTTCAAGGTGAGAAATAGAATTGCTGGCCTGGAAGACTGAGATGAAACCAACAGTGAAGGAACGAGACATTGGCGAAACACAATAAGTGGAGCAAAATCAAGCGAAAGAAGGCGGTGACGGACAAACGCCGCGGTGCCTCGTGGACGAAGATCATTCGTGCCATCATGGTGGCTTCTCGCGAATCCGGACCCGAACCATCATCCAATGTGGGACTTCGATTTGCAATGGATGAAGCACGCTATGCCAATATCCCGCGAGACACGGTTGAACGGGCGATCAAGAAGGGATGTGGGGACCTTGAATCCGCAGCGTACGAATCCATGCGATATGAGGGGTATGCCCCGGGCGGTGTTGCGGTGATCGTCGAAGCCCTTACTGACAACCGCGCGAGAACCATTGCCGATGTGAGACTTGCATTCAGCGATGTCGAAGGCAATGTGGGAGCTACCGGGACAGTCGCGTATATGTTCACGCAAAAGGGTGAAATTGTACTTGTTGGGGACAACGACAAAAAGCCGCTCAATGGCGATCAGTTGCTGGAAGCGGCACTGGATGCAGGCGCTGAGGATGTTGAGGAGCCTGATGAAGAGGGCGAGGACTGGACGGTGTATACCGAACCTACGCAATTTGAGGCTGTGAAGAAATCCCTTGAGCAGGCGGGGTATGTTGTTCGTGAAGCCAAGTTTGTAATGATCCCGGCGAACCGCGTAGAGGTTCGCGGCGAACATGCCAAAGCGGTTGTAGAGCTTGTCGATGCGCTGGAGGGACTTGATGATGTTCAGAAAGTCTTCACAAATGCGGACATTCCAGACGATGAAATGAACAAGCTGGCTTGAAGTGGTTTGATCATGGGAGAACTGCGATGCCGATTTATGAATATGTATGCGAAGAACCAGGCAAGAAGCCGGTAACGATTGAGTTGCTTCGGAGCTTTGCAGATGCCGACAGTCCGGTACAGGACCCTGAGGGAAAAGGCCGCACGTTCAAGCGTGTTTTGAGTACGTTTGCAACTGGTGGAACAGGAGCGGGACAGGCCAGCGGAGCGCCCACCGGCCACGTGCATAGCGGCGGCTGCGGATGTGGGAAACGCCGCGGTTCGTGTGGAATGTAATTAGTAGTTTGGAGTCGGCGCGCGATAGTCGTCCCAGTCGATGGTTTTGAACCAGTCGATGGTTTTCTTTAAGCCGACACGAAGTGGAACAGTTGGTTCCCAGCCGAGCTTTGCTCTCGCTAAAGAAATGTCTGGTTGACGCCG
>SXOY01000014.1 GCA_005776545.1 Planctomycetia bacterium
AACGTGTCTTTCCCACCCGCATAGATATGGAGCTTGCCGGGGAGCTTTTTCGACAGTTCGCTCCAGTTGTTTTCGAGCATCATGCGAATGTCGTATTTTTCCCAGCTCTTGGCCACAGTTGGATCAACGGTTCCTGTGCTGCGATCAAAGAGCGGAACTGGTTTGCCATCTTTTCCCTTGGCGCTAAAGACTGCTTCAAATGCGCCGATCTGACCACTCGCTCCGATTGCAGACTCCATCTTCACGAAGTCGTCGTACCAAAGCGAGGGCACATCGCCGCGGCGTGCGAGCGGCCGACGTGCACCGGTTGCATCCGTGTACATATTGGCATCTTTGGCGTAGAGGTCAATCTGCTGAAAGTCACGGAAATCCACTGGATCGGGGCAGAATGACCAACACCCGGCGAACTGATCGGGATATGTGATCTGCAGCCACAAGCTGCTCCAGCCACCGGACGAGATACCGGTCACATAGCGGTGATTTGCTCCCTTGCCGCGATATTCTTTTTCAATGGCAGGGAGCAGTTCTTCTACCAATGCCTGGCCACGAGGGCCGTTGTTTTCACTGTCGGCAAAGACGCTGTGGCCGTAGTAGGTACTGGGATCGGGGACAATAAATATTACATTAGCAAGGAAATCTGCGGGGAAGGACCGAGCCATGTTTCCGAGCGAATAGTGTGTAGAACCGAAGCCGCCAATGAACAGAACTACCGGATATGTCATATCGGGGTTCTTGGCAAAATCTTTGGGCATGAAGACGCCCGCCTGTTGAGCGACATCTCTTCCGTAGAACTTCGAAAGCAACTCGCTCTTGTGGGCGAAGAGTTTGGCACGTGCGCTGGTAGGCATCTGCGGTTCAACGTGCAACTTTGATACTTCAAGGGTTGCTTTTCCTTCCGCTTTCGGGTCGAATCGGACGGCGATTGACTCGCTAAATGCATCGCCTTCGTTGCCGCCGGGGAAACAACCATCAAGATTGCGTCGAACCACTGCCTGTACCCAATATTCGCCGGGTTCCAGATCAGCGAGCTTCTTTGGGCTTCCATTCCAGGACTCGGTCACGACCATCTTGCCATCGACAGCGTTCCAATCGGCACCAAAGACCTGCGGTGGGGAATTCCAATCCTGCAACGAGAATCTTGGTTCCTTCACTTTCTCCGCGACCTTGCTGAGGATCAGCAACGCGCGCGTAGCCTTGAATCCTTCTTCAACTGCTGGCACTTTCAACGTAATTTCGAAACCGGATGCATGCACCGGCACCACGACATTTGATTCTGGCGCACTCGGCTTTGTCGCCGTAGTTCCCGGATTTGGCGGCGGGTTTTGCAGCACCTGGCGTGCTACCGCGCCAGCTGTCACCGCTGCTATCGAAACCAATGAAATCAATCCACGTAATGTCTTCATCTGCGTTTCTATCATGTGAAACATCTACTCACCTTCTCAATATGCGCGAACCCTCAAACCCTAATCCCCATAGAGATTATTCGATGCTTCCAGCCCCCGGACGAGCGACCCATGCCACAAATCCTTCAATTGCCTCATATTCTGCCAGGCCCAGCTTGTCATAGACCTTCGCAGTGCCCCGATTTCGATCTTCAGCCCGTTCCCAGAACTCGCGGGCATCGTTGGGGCCTGGAAAGAGCGCGAGGTCTTTCTGACTTTCGTGTTTGAAAATCGCCATGCGTTTCCTCCGCACTTCTTCTGGTGCCAGTGGCACAGCCATTTCGATATCTTCAGGGCCCCACTCCTGCCACGCGCCGCGATAGAGCCACACCTTGCAATTTTTCATCCAAGGGCGGTCGGCCAGGCGGAGTACTGCTGCCTTGATTGCCTGCAAACATACCCGATGCGTTCCGTGCGGGTCTGACAAATCGCCAGCGGCATAGATCTGTTGCGGCTTTACCTGTTCGAGAAGTTCGATGGTAATTGCGATGTCTGCCTCGCCGATAGGTTTTTTCTTTACTCGCCCGGTTTCATAAAATGGAAGGTCCATGAAGTGAATGTTCTCGGGCTTCACGCCTGAATAGCGAGCGGCGGCCCTTGCTTCCGTGCGACGAATAAGCCCCTTGATCCTTTGCAGTTCCGGTGAATCAACCTGTCCTGGAAGTTTTCTAGACATGAACGCTTCGATGCTCTGCTCAAGGCGATCGGCAAATTCTTTGCCAAGCTGCGGAAACGCGTTGGCAAACTCGGTCACAAAATCGACATGTCGAAGCGCCGACTCGTCCCAGACGGCGATATTGCCACTGGTCTGGTAGGCAACGTGCACTTCGTGGCCCTGGTCGCACAAACGGATAAACGTTCCACCCATCGAAATGACATCGTCATCGGGGTGCGGAGAGAATACAACGACTCTCTTTGGAAAAATTTCGCCCGATGCTTCTGGCTTGCCACCCGGCCATCCGGTGATTGTCTTCTGCAACGCCTTAAACACTTCGATGTTGATCGCGTAGGCCCCGCCGTGCGACCCGCCTCGAACAGCAAGCAGTTCCTGCAGGCCATACTCGTTGTAATCTTCATCGGTCAATTTCAAGATCGCTTTATCAAGCGATTTCGCCAGCCAAATAACCGCGCGTCGCGTTGTTTTTTCATCCCAGCACAGCTGGAAATCCGCCAACGCGCCGAGGAGCCAAGGAGTCTTCACCCGCGTTAATTCCGCACTTGATGCCGGATCGAGCAACACGGTTGCATTTGCGTGTCGCTGCAGGTAACTCGCCGCGATTGATGGGGTCACTTCGCCTTCAACCGCACGTTTCACAATTCCAGCTTTGTGCTCGCCAAATGCGAGCATCAGCACTCGCTTGGCATCCAGAATCGTCCCCACACCCATCGTGACCGCCTGCCGCGGCACGTTGCGTTCACCAAAGAAGTCACTGGCTGCGTCCATTCGCGTGACGCGATCCAGAGTAATTCGGCGTGTCCGGCTATCGCAAGGTGACCCGGGCTCATTAAACCCGATGTGCCCGGTCCGCCCGACTCCCAGGATCTGAATATCTATGCCGCCGGCAATTTGGATCTTTCGTTCATAGTCATCGCACATCTGCTGGACTTTGTCTGTCGCACACTCGCCATCAGGGAGGTTCGTATTTTTGATATCAATATCAATATGGTCGAAGAGATATTCGCGCATGAATCGCTTGTAACTCTGCAGCTCCTGCGATGCCATGGGCCAATATTCGTCGAGATTAAACGTTGTTACATTGCGAAAGCTCAGCCCTTCTTCCTTGTGCATTCGCACGAGTTCTTCATAGACCCCCTGCGGCGTTGAACCTGTTGCCAGACCCAGCACTGCCATCTTTCCCTGTGAGGCTCGCTCTCGAATCAGACCTGCGATTTCGGCTGCAACCGCTTTGCTCGCTGCGGTACTCGTGGTATAAATAGCCACAGGCATCTTCTCGGGCGCATGAGATGCTCCAACGACTGATCGACCGGCCATCGCAAATGTCTTTTCACTTTGTGCAGTGTTCATAGAGCCTTTCCTCGATCGCACGAATTCTGAATTCAGCACCTACTTTCGACCAACTGTAGTGCGATACCCTACAAGTCTGTCACAAGGATCTGCAATATGTCTGTCAATCCGCTGGGCATCGGTGTTGTGGGATTGGGCTTCATGGGTTTTACCCACATTCGTGCGTATCTCGCGGCCATTGGTGCCGGGTGCGATTGCAGGCTCATGGCAGTCTCAGACCCAAATCCAGCTCGATTGAGCGGCGAAGCTCCACCAACTGGAAACATGGCTCCCACTGGCAGCGACCGCCTGTTTGATCCAACGCAGGTGCGTGGATACCTTGCCGCGGAGGAACTCTTCGCGGACTCGGCGATTGACGTGGTATCAATCTGCACATACACCGATTCACACGTCGAACTTGCGTGCAAGGCCCTTGCCGCCGGGAAGCATGTGCTTCTGGAAAAGCCAGTTGCACTTGAAGTCGCACAGGTTCGCAAAGTAGAAGAAGCAGCTCGCCAGGCTCAGAGATTGTGCATGCCGGCAATGTGCATGAGATTCTGGCCGGGGTGGGATTTCCTGCGAGACCACATCAACGCCGGCTCCTTTGGAGCACTCAAATCGGCCTCGTTCAGACGACTTGGGTCTGGTCCTGGTTGGGCGAATTCGTTTTATCAGGATGTGAAGCGTTCGGGCGGCGCACTCTTTGACCTACACATTCACGATGCAGATTTTGTGTATTGGTGCCTGGGGATTCCTCAGAGTGTTTACAGCACTGGGACCACCAATCACATCACTACGTGTTATCACTATGCTGATGGACCTGCGCACATTACTGCTGAAGGGGCGTGGAGCCTTGCACCCAGCGCGGGGTTCCGCATGCAGTACCTCGTGAATTTCGAAAAGGCATCTATTGAATTTGAACTTGCCAAGACGCCAGCGGTAACGATCCATCATTCGGATCGATCGGAACCTGTTACTTTTCCGCCGCTAAGCGGGTATGAATTGCAGGTTCAACACTTTCTTGCCGCCGTGCAGGGCCGCGAGCAACTCCGGGCGACGCTTGGTGATGCGGCCAAAGTTGTGGCAATTCTGCAAGCCGAGCGGCAGAGTCTTCACAGTCGCCAGGGTTCTTCCCCTTCTGATTTCCTCTAGATTCCAAATGGGGAGTAACTCGCACTACTGTTGGTCATGAGCACATTTTCACCAATTCAAATCCGCTGCAATGGAGCAACGCTCACGATTCGCTCTGCAACCGTGACCGATGCAGCTCAATTGATTGAACTGGCACGCGAGGTCTTTCTCACATCGTCGCACACATTGACAACAGCAGCGGAATTTACCATGACGATTGCTCAGGAAAGTGAGTTGATTGAGACTCTTGCGAAGAAAGACAATGCAGTGTTTCTGCTCGCATCCTTTGACAATACTCCCGTTGCATCGCTTATCTTGAGCGGCGGCGCAAAGCAGAAAGAACGCCACGTCGGCACGCTTGGAGTTGGTGTCCATTCATCCGCACGCGGCAAGGGAGTCGGTACTGCGCTAATGCAGGCATCGATCGACTGGGCACGTAACAATGAGGTTATTGAGATGATTCGCCTGGGTGTGTATGCCTCAAACACACGGGCGTTCGAGCTCTACAAACGACTCGGATTTATCCAATGCGGCATGTTGCCGGGCGGTTGCAAGCATCTTGATGGGACATATCACGACCAGATCGACATGTATCTATGGGTCAAACCCCACTAATCGGACCTACTCTCCGAACGAGTGTATCGAATCGCCCTCAAAATGCTCTTTGGTGACCCGGCCAAGCTCTTTGGCATTTTGATGGGTGTGACCCTTGCTGCGCTCGTCATCACGCAGCAGGGCGCTATTTTTTGTGGCATCATGACCCGCAGTTTCTCAGTCATTTCCGATATGCCCGCGGCGGAAATCTGGGTCATGGACCCAAAGGTGCAGTACGTTGACGACACCAAGCCGCTGAACAGCACAGAGCTATATCGAATTCGATCGGTTGAGGGTGTGGCATCCGCATCGCCGCTCTACAAGTCTTTGCTGCGTGCTCGACTGGAAAACGGTTCGTTTCAGACTTGCGTTGTGATTGGAGTCGATGATGCCACGCTGACCGGTGCACCGGCGGTCATGCTCGAAGGCACGGTGGCAGATCTCCGCCGGGCTGACGGGGTTATTATCGACAGTGTTGGAGCAAAAGGGCGACTTGCCAAACCGCCGCCGCCAAACGCGGAACCTGGCACACTTGCGACACCAGTGAAAATCGGCGACACGCTTGAGCTCAACGACCGTCGCGCAATTGTCGTCGGCATCTGCAAAGCTACACGATCATTCCAGAATCAGCCCATCATCTTTACAACGTATTCCCGCGCCACCAGTTTTGCGCCACGGGAACGCAAGATTCTCAGCTTTGTTCTGGTGAAGCCACAGCCTGGTGAAGATCATCAGGCTCTCTGCGATCGCATTACGCGCCAGACCGGCCTTGCCGCATATTCTTCCAGCCAGTTCAAGCGAATGAGCATCGAGTATTTCCTGAAATACACTGGGGTTCCCATCAATTTCGGGATCGCGGTCGGACTTGGCTTTCTGATTGGGACAATCATCACAGGCTTCATGTTCTACAGCTTTACTCTGGACAACTTGCGCTATC
Organism: Planctomycetia bacterium; assembly: GCA_005776545.1. Next base: position 6,110 of record SXOY01000014.1, read on the forward strand.
TCGGAACTCTCAAGGCAATGGGCACGACCGATGGCACAC
>SXOY01000191.1 GCA_005776545.1 Planctomycetia bacterium
AACGCGGCGTTTGATCGCAGCCTTGATGCAAAGGTCGCGGCAGGAACGATGACGTTCTTGAATGGCGGAACGAGCAGCGGAAATCAGATGGGGATGTTCCGTCAGAGCGGCATTTCTGCCAGTGGCAAGCCGGAAGACTGGAAGAAGATGCTGGCGGAGATCACGACAGAAGTGCGGCGTGCGACGCTGCATGGACTGTCGGCGAAAGATGTGGATGCGGTGAAGGCGGAGATTTTGTCGGAGACTGAGCAGGCGGTGAAGACGGAATCGACCGCATCGCACTCGTCGATTTTGGGACGGATATTGGCATCGGCGGGAGATGAGGAGCCGGTGATGTCGCCGCAGCAGAACCTGGATTTGGTGAATGCGCTTTTGCCGACGATTACGGCGGCTGACTGCTCGAAGCGGTTTGCGGAGATTTTTGATTTCAAGAGCGCGGTGTTCATGTTGACGCTTTCGCAGAAGGATGGCGTTGAAGTTCCGACGGAAACGGAGTTTGCCAAGCTGGGTCGAGCTGCGTTGAACGTGACACCGGCGGCGGATTCGCAGACCAATTCGGCGACAGAACTTTTGAGCAAAGCACCGACAGCGGGCAAGTTTGCGGAGATTTCGCAGCATCAGGCGAGCGATACGTATGGTGGGTGGCTTGAGAATGGTGTGCGGTTTAACTACCGGTTCATGGATTACAAGAAGAATGATGCTACGGTGAACATCAGTATTGCCGGTGCGACGCTACACGAGACCAGGGCCAACCGCGGGATTTCGGAAGTTGCGGGGATTGCACTTGGAAAGCCGGCGACAAGCACGCTGTCTTCCACGGACATTCGTGATTTGATGAACGGGAAACAAGTGGGAACGCGGGGCGGAGCGAGTGTGGATGCGTTCTCAATCAGCATTTCGGGCAATCCGGATGATCTTGAAGACGGATTCAAAGTTGCGTATTTGCTGTTGACGGATGCGAAGATTGAGCAGGCCGCGTTTGATCAGTGGAAGACGCGTAACTTGCAGGTGATTGAGACTCGCAAGACCAACCCGACATCGGCGTTTGCGGAAATGGCGCCAGGGGTTATTTATTCACCGGATGAAATCCGCACCAAGCCGCTGAACAAGGAGCAGATTGAGGCTCTGAATGTGGCGGATGCGCAGAAGTGGTTGACTTCGCAGTTGGCAACTTCGCCGATTGAAGTAACGGTGGTTGGAGATATTGATCGCACCAAAGCGATGGATCTGGTTGCGAAGTATCTGGGGAGCTTGCCCAAGCGTGAACGGATCAGTGCGAGCACATTTGCGAGCGAACGCAAGACCGGGAAGCCTGCGGCGGTTCGGGTTGCAGACAAGACGATGGCCACGGCGACCGATCAGGCGGTTGTCGCGGTCGGGTTTGATGGACCCGATCTGGTAAACATGACCGATGTGCGTGCGATGAACATGGCGGTGCGTGTGATCAATACACGCATGATTGATATTGTGCGCGAGAAAGAGCAGCTTGCATATAGCCCCAAATTCACATTGAACCCAGCGACTGCACTGCCGGGCACGGGCACGGCGATTTTCTTCACCACAACGGACCCGGCGAAAGTTGATCGACTGGTGGAAGTGCTGGGGACAATCTTCGATGATTTCTCCAAGAGCGGACCGACTGAGGACGAGTTGAAGACGGCCCACAAGCAGTTTGCAACCGGACTTGAGAAGGACATGAAGGAGCCGATGTGGTGGACGGGGCGGCTGACGAATATCACGTATCGCGGCGTGAAGCTTGATGATGTTGTGACCGAGGCGCAGGAGATGGAGAAGTTGACATCGAGCGAAGTGCTTGCGGTGTTTAATAAATACTACAAGGGGCAGGCGTCGATTTTGAAGTGCATTGTGCGGCCGGGGGCTGCCTCTGCTTCGCCGGCCGCGGAGAAGCCGGTCGACAAGAAGTGAGTTTTCAAAACTTCACTGGATTACCTGCAGCCCCGATCATGGAAATGGTCGGGGCTGTATTATAGGGCGAAAGGCACTTGCACTATCTGGTAGAATCACGCAGGAGTTGAAGAAAGGACGGCCGGCTTACCTGTGAACTCTCAGCGAGATCAATCTGATGTTACTCGAGTGCTGGAGTTGGCGGCCGGCGGGGATGCTGCTGCTGCACAGGATTTGTTGCCGCTGGTGTACGACCATTTGAGGGCTTTGGCGGCACAGCGATTGGCGTGTGAGGCGCCGGGCAACACGCTTCAGCCGACTGCGCTGGTTCACGAGGCGTATCTGAGGATTGCGGGAGCGCGAGATGCGAGTTGGAACGGGCGGAAGCACTTTTTCGCCGCGGCGGCACTGGCCATGCGGCGAATTCTGGTGGATCGAGCGCGGGCACGAAAAGGTGCGAAGCGGGGAGGCGGAGTGAGCAGGGTGTCACTTTCCGTTGCGGAATCAACCGCGCAAGGAACGCGAGGAACGGATGTTGATAATGTGGATTGGATCGTTCTCGACGAAGCGTTACAGGCACTGGCGCAGCACGATGCGGATTTGGCGTTGGTGGTAAACCTGCGATATTTCGCAGGCCTTGCGATTGATGAAGTTGCGAAGCTGCTTGGGACATCTTCCAGCTCCGTGGATCGCGACTGGAAGCTGGCGCGAGCGTGGTTGTTGCGAGAGATGAGCCGAGGGATTGACACATGAGCGGCGTAGCGTGGCCCAAAGTCAAGGAAGCGTTTGCGCGGGTGATTGAGGCTTCGGGGGCGGGGCGCGAAGAAATACTTGCGCAATGTGCACTTGAGCCTGGGCTTCGCACTGAAGTGCTTTCACTGCTGGCTGCGCACGAGGGCGGGACATGCGCGCTGAGCGATACCAGTCGAGCCTGGACGGAAGCGGCGGAAACGGCGAGTGACCAAGTGATTCCCGGCGACGTCATTGGGAAGTATCGCATCGTTCGATTGATTGATTCAGGCGGAATGGGGTCTGTGTTTGAGGCGATTGATTCCACACTTGACCGACCAGTTGCTCTCAAACTTTTGCATACTGCCTTACTTACCGAATCTATGCGAGCACGATTTGATGATGAGTCTCGCATTCTTGCGCGACTTCGACATCCTGCCATCGCACAGGTGTATGACTCCGGGACACATCAGCGCGATTCCTCGGGAACCGTGACCCCGTTTATCGCAATGGAGTTGATTCCCGATGCCCATCCGATGAATACATGGGTTGAGGAGCGGAGACCCTCAAGGAATGACGTACTAAAGATGTTTGTGCGAGTATGCGAAGCGATACAGCACGGACATCAACGCGGCATTGTGCATCGCGACATCAAGCCTGACAACATACTCATTGACAATGGCGAGGCACCCAAGGTCATTGATTTCGGGGTTGCTCAGGCACTGGAAGAGACTCGTTTGCCGCCGCAGAACGGCACAACTGCGAAACTTGTCGGAACACTTGGCTACATGAGCCCGGAGTCGTGCACCGGCGATCCACTGGATGTTGATGTGCGATCAGATGTGTATTCGCTGGGGGTGGTTCTATATGAACTACTGACAGGCAATGCACCGTATCGGGTGGACACGGCATCTGTGACTCATTCGATTCGGGTGATTCGGGAGGAAATCCCAAAGAAACTTTCGCAACATGACCGGTCACTGGCTGGAGATTTGGAAGCGATTGTTGAAATGGCGATGTGCAAGGACCGTGAGCAACGATATCAGTCGGCGGCGGATTTTGCAGCGGATATTCAACGTTTTTTGGGATTCAGGCCGCTGCGGGCGAGGAAGTCAACTGCATTTGAACTTGCTCGTTTGTTTGCGAAACGGAATCGACTCGGTGTTGCGGCGGGGCTGGCGGTGACGATCGCACTTGTCACCGGAATCACTGGGCTGGCGATTGGATTGTCGCGAGCGCGGGCGGCAACTCGCGAAGCACTTGTGCAGAGCGAACGAGCAACTCGTTCAGCAGGATTTTTGATTAATGTCATACGGTCTGCGAATCCGGTGCAGAGCGTGATTCAGGGGAAGCTGCTATGGGATCCGGATCTGCATCCAGATCAGCCGCCAGCGGGATGGGGCTTTGTCGGAGAACCAGGGAAGCCTGTGTCAGCGCGTGACATTATGTCGGTTGCGGCGGACAAGGTACATGACCAGTTTCATGATGACCCTGTATTGCGCGCGGAGATGTTGACTCTTCTGGCAGGGGCACTTCGCGAGACTGGGCTTGATCCTCGCACAGAGCGGCTCAACCTTGAAGTGCTGCAACTGAACGAATCAACTGTCGGACCGCTGCATCGAAAGACGATTCTGTCGCATCTTGCATGTGCACAGGAAGCCTGGCTGAAGAGTGATGACATCGGGTCGATGAAGCACTATGAGACTGCTGCGAACTCGAGTCTGGCGGCATTTGGACCAACAGACGCCCTTACTCGCAAATGCCTTTTGAGTTATGCGAAGCGTCTGATGTCAAAGCCTGGGCAGAAAGAACTCGGAGAGCGGTTGCTGCGTGAGCAGTACCGTAAGACGGAAGCCGCATTTGGAGCAGACTCGCGGGAGTTGCTGGTGGAGAAAGTGCGGCTTGGATCAGCGATCGCTGATTCTCGCGAGGCACTCTCGCTTTTGCGCAGTGCCCAAACTGCACTTGAGTCGAAGGGCCTGCGAGAATCTCTGCTGTGGGCGGAAACAACGTTTTGCATTGCGCTGGTTCAGTCGAGAGAGTGCGTGTCACAATCAGAGGCCGTTGAGAGTTTTTCGCTGGCTCGGACTGCGTATGACTCGCTTATTTTTCCACTCAATCCGAGCAGTATTGAGATTACACTGGAACTCATCAAGTGCTGTGTACGACTCGGCAGG
>SXOY01000192.1 GCA_005776545.1 Planctomycetia bacterium
AAACACGATCAATAGTTGTGTTCGCACTAAGCGACCAATGCAGCGCCTTTGCAGGCAGGTCAGTGCTGGAATCGGCCCATGATTTTGCCAGAGCAGCGGGCCTCTCGCGCTCAAATTTCTGCAATTCAAAGACCGCAATAGCTTCGCAGAGCACACTGGAAGCCGCCGCATCGTCGAGCCTCTGACGTCGTAGAGTTTTCACCGCCATGTCCATGGCAAGTTGACCCGCTTTTGAATCCTTGAGCACCGCTTCAGATTTCACACGATCGTCTGTAGCGCGGAAAAGCAGCAGGACCATTGCATCGGCCGGCCGTTCGCCAGCAGCAACGCCGCGGCGATTCTCTGCAAATCCATCAACGAGCGACCAGCCTTCAAACCCTGCGGTGTTTGCGGTCAAGTTCGGAATTTTCTGCCCCGCTTTGATTTCGCCACTGCGAGAGCGCAATTGGGAAAGCGTAGAAACTTTGTCGCGGTTGGCCACATCAATCACCCAGTTCGCCGGATCGCCAGGCTCAACTGGAGTCACCTCAAGAGAGACCTGAGTCTTGGCACCGGCCCGCGTGAATTGTGCATTCAGTTGCATGAGACGCCATGTTGTGCCATTGATCTTCATCTCAATGGTGCCAGATTTGTGCTCGCCCGAAATGGAATACACCTTGAAGTTCCCAGCCGCTGCCTCTACTGGTACGCCCCAGGTGATCTCACCAATTCCTTTGAACAACTCAGCTTTCTCATTTCCAAATGCAAACGCAATCTGCGGGAGCGGCAGCGGCGGAAGATGTTCCGCCAGCCCTTCCAATGTCAGCGACTTCAGTTCAATCGACGCATAGGTCCGTTGCTCGAGCCGGTTGATCGCCGTGAGCACATTTCCCTGAGCGTGCAATACCAAATCAGACAATTCCAGTTTCAACGAAGGCTTGTCGCCGGCGGCATCCAGACTCGCGGTCACAACACTTCGAAGCGCGTGCGGCGGCTTCGCCGCGGCATCTTGCACCAGCGCAGCAGAGAGTTCTATTCGTTCGGCGATCGGTCCGCTGCGATATGACTCTCTGACTTTTTGCAGCACATCGGTAGAAACTACTTCGCCCTTCGCCACACCCAGAGGCGCGGGTTGAACGAAATAGATCGATGGGAGTACCTGTGACGCCGCGAATATGCAGAGGATTGGAAGCACACACAAGCGTAGTTCAACAGCGACCGTCGAGCGCATCGCGCAGGTCTTGAACCGTCTGATTCGTAGGCGGCACAATCCAATCCGCAGCGATCTGAGCCAGCGGTTCAAGGACAAATCGGCGGGTTTTCATCTGAATATGCGGCACGTTGAGTCTGGAACTAGCAATGACCTGATCAGCAAAAAGGAGAATGTCCAGGTCCAGCGTTCGCGGCCCCCACCGTTGCTCATTGGCCCGATTCCTGCCGCGGGATTGCTCGATAATGAGCAGTGCATCAAGAAGAGGTTCGGGCAAAAGCGTTGTCTCAAACGTCGCGGCGGCGTTCAGGAAATCTGGTTGATCCCGCAGACCAACTGGGCTGGTAATGAGGAAAGTTGAACACCGGAAATTGTGAACGAGCGGATGGGCACGCAATGCGACGCACGCCGCGTTGAGATGATCTTGCGGATTGCCGATGTTAGAGCCCATTCCGATGGCCACGCGATACATGCGGGATCGTAGAGCCTCCAAAAGCAAACACGCCCGCGGGTGCGGGCGTGCTGCTGGATATAAATTTTGGAGCACATTTCAGTCGAGCGGTTCAAGCTCGGGGCTGCGATGCTGCATCTGGGCCTTGAGGCGGGCCAGGATTGATGAGTGCATCTGGCTGACGCGACTTTCGGAGAGATCGAGGGTGGCCCCGATTTCTTTCATGGTCATACCTTCGTAGTAGTAGAGGACGACGATGAGGCGTTCAGCGCGGGAGAGGCCCTTGGTGATCAGGTCGCGGAGGTCGCGGCGGTGAATTTCCTGAACAGGGTTGCTCTGGCGATCATCTTTGATGATGTCGATTTCACGAACATCGCGGTTGCCATCAGATGGGAAGCAGCGCTGTGTGAGGCTGCGGGTTCCGACGACTTTGGAATCGCGTTCGAGCTTTTCGAACTCTTCGCCGACCACACCCATCCGTGAAGCAATGTCGTTTTCGGTGGCGGGGTTGCCGCTTTCCATTTCAATCTTCTGACGCACTTGTTCAACTTTGGCGGTGCGATAGCGAACAAGCCGCGGCACCCAGTCCATCGAACGAAGTTCATCCAGAATCGCGCCGCGGATTCGCGGAGCGCAGTAAGTCTCAAACTTCACCTGGCGGCCCAGATCAAAGGCATCGATCGCATCCATGAGGCCGAAGAGTCCGGCGGACATGAGGTCTTCGATATCTACTTCATCTGGCAAGCGGGTGTAGATTCGCTCTGCGTTGTAACGCACCAGAGGGAGAAATTTCTCCATCAGGAAATTGCGAATCGGTTCAGATTTGGTTTTGTCGTACTCTTTCCATACCGAGTTGATCGGCATGTCGTGGTACTTGGTCTTGATGTTACTTGGTTCAGCATGGCGTGCCGCAAAACGGCCGCTTCCACGCATTGTCGCACGTGACGCTTTTGTCACACCCATTGGTCTGCTCCTTGACCGAACTGTTGCGGCGAACCGAATTGCGAATGCAAACCGGCTTTCCATTCACCGCTGCGAGACCGAATCCATGACCTCGCAGCTATACCTTACCCACCTCGATGCTCAAACGCAAGTGACTTTGAGTTGTCCACATGTTTTACACAACGATTTTATTTCCTTCCACATTTGGTTGCGGCTCCGCCTCATCCACCTCGATGACCTCCTCTGGGCTTTCCCCAGGGACTGGTTTCCTGGCGATGTAGTTCTTCATGTGTTCTTCAATGACATGTTCGCACACCATTCCCAGCGGCAGGCCAGCGAAATAACACACGAACATCGAGACAATACAGCGAAGCAATGTAGTTTCCGCGGCATTTCCAGCCGCTAGCCCGGCCACCGCCGCCACGACGAAACCTGTCAGAGCAATAATTCCAGCAATGAGTTTGGCAGGACCATTCACCGTTCTTGCCCCTTCTCAAGATCTTCAAACCGATCCCACAGTGCGCGCACCCTGGGACACTCCAGCTATCGGTTGCTGGTGATGACAACTCAACACGCGGGTGCGAATCGAGTAGACATTTTCTGATGGTGCCGGAAAAACCGGAATAAACGGACCTTCTGGCCCTGAAACACCCGCAAATCGGGGGCCAGATCCTCGAATGAGTTCTACCGACTCAACAGCGATTCAAAAAACGAACGTAAGCCTTTGCCGGGATTGACGTTACGAGATGCCATTGAGTGTGCTTTGGGAATCTGTGCATCAGCGATCGCTTGCGCAATCGTCCCTACCTGTTTTGACCATTTCAGCCTT
>SXOY01000193.1 GCA_005776545.1 Planctomycetia bacterium
CAGATTCGGTTGATTGAATTCTCGGCATTTGCCAATCCAGAACAAGGCGCAACTTGGTGCAGCGGTTCGGGGCGAGTTGAACTGGTGCCTTGAGTTACTTCACTTCAACGCGACCAGACTCATCAAAAGTTCCAGAGGCAATGTGAGTTGTTCCTGTCAGTGCATCGTCAAACTTCACCTCGAAGGTTGTGCCCACTAGATCGGATGGCAAGCGTTTGCCAGCGGCGAACAGGTAGAACGTGCCGCTGAAACCAGTCCGAAATGCGTCGCGGAGTTCGATGGGATTCAATTTTGTCTCAAGGACGAGTTCTGTCCCTTTCAAAATTCGCAGTGACATATTGCCGACGACTTGCACAAACTGGTGCTTGCCGTCCAGAGTCTTGACATAGAAATCCAGTTGTCCGGTCCGCGGGGCGATGCCAGAAAGGGAATCGATTGAGATCGAAGAGCAGCGGGGGAGTGCGGCCATTTCCTGTGTGGTCAGCGTTCGTGACGTTTCGATTGAAGTTCCAAGTTTTGCCTGCAACTCGGCCCGCTCTTGCGTCAACGATTTGACCTGTTTTTGCAAGTCGGAATTTTCAGCGCGAAGCTGATTGAGAACTGCTTCGGTGGAATCCGATCCCCCGATGCGGCAACCAGTGAGTATGAGAGCAGCGGAAATGCAGACGATGATCGCGGGAACTTTCATGCGCGCAAGTGTACCGCCCCAAAAACAAACAGGGCAACCCTCAAGTGGATTGCCCTGTTGAATAGGTGGAAATCAGATTCAGTCGTCGTGTTTGCCAGCGGTTTTGTGGATTGGCATCTTCTTCAGAACTGCATCGACAAGTCCATACTGGAGCATTTCGTGCTCATCGAGCCATTTGTTGCGGTCGCAGTCTTTGGCGATGCGATCGATGGTCTGGCCAGTCTGTTCAGCGTAGATGCTGTAGAGGCGATCGCGAATGCGAAGCATCTCGCGAGCTTCGATTTCGAGGTCTGTGGCCTGACCTTCCATGACGCCGCCGAGGAGAGGCTGGTGCATCAGGTTTCGAGAGTTGGTGAGCGTGAAGCGCTTACCTTTGGTACCGGCGCAGGCGAGAACGCTGCCCATGCTGGCGGCCTGACCGATGATGTAGGTGGCGACATCGCACTGGAGGAAGCGCATGGTGTCGAGCATGGCGAGGCCAGCGGAAACGCTGCCGCCGGGCGAGTTGATATAGAGGTGGATGTCAGATTTTGGATCTTCGTTGGCCAGGAAGAGCAACTGAGCGACGACAACGTTGGACAGTTCGTCAGAGACTGGACCGCCGAGGAAGATGATGCGGTCTTTGAGGAGGCGTGAGTAGATGTCATAGGCGCGTTCGCCGCGGCTGGATTTTTCGATGACCATGGGGACTAGATACGACATATGTAAACTCCTAGAGAGGGTGAAGGCTGATTACTTATTGAATGCGCTGCGGACTTCTTTTGGTGTTTCCAGGAGGACTTCATCCACCAGGCCGTACTTGACTGCTTCTTCAGCGGTGAAGTACTTGTCACGCTCTGCATCGCGGAGAACATTTTCAACTGACTGGCCGGTATGGTGCGCGATGATCTTGTTCAACTCGGCCTTCATTTTGCCAATTTGCTCAGCTTGAATGCGGATGTCTTCAGCCTGGCCGGTGATGCCGCCGTATGGCTGATGGATCATGACTTTGGCGTGAGGCAGGATGTAGCGTTTGCCCTTGGCGCCGGCGGTGAGCAGAACTGAGCCGCCGGAATAGGCACGGCCGATGCAGTAGGTGCTGACGGGAGAGGAGAGGAAACGCATGGTGTCGTAGAGGGCGAGGGTGTCATCGACAGCGCCGCCTGGGGAGTTGATATAGAGGCTGATGTCCTGGCCGCGTTTGATGTTCTCGAGGTAGAGCATCTGCATCATGACTCGAGCGGCGGAGGACTGGTTGATTTCGCCGATCAGGAAGACGATTCGATTTTCGAGCAAAAGCTCATCGATCGTCATTTCTCGGGTGCGCTGGTATGAGACGCTTGCTGAACTCATTTGCTACATTCCTTACTAAGAGGCTCGTGAATCCAAGTCGTCCGGAATACCGATCGTATACCGAACGTTGATTGGAAGAACAAACTGGACCATTAAAGATCGGTCTGAAGGCCATAAGACTGGTGCAATTTTGGTGCCATAGTGGAGTCAAAATGCGCGGGGGGAATAGGGGAGGAAAGGGAGGTGTCGGGTGGGTTTGCATAGTGGGGTGGCGGCTCCTAACATCGCCGCTTGCCGCTTTGGCAGTCTTCCGGAAGTTTTGGGGGGCGAAGGGGCGTTGAGCGGAATCGCTTTTTTGGGCGATTGAGAAGTGTTCCCCAGAGGGTTCCCCTTGCCTACAGCGGTTATTTCTGACGTACACGGTAATGCCGAGGCACTGAAAACAGTGCTGGCGGATATTGATCGTCGTGGGATCAAACGAATCATCTGTCTGGGCGACACGGTGGGGTATGGCCCAGACCCGCTTGAGTGCGTGGACTTGGTGCGTGAAAAATGCGCTTGGTCGTTGATGGGGAATCACGACTTTGGCGTGTTGTACGAGCCGACGAATTTCAATCAGAGTGCAGAAGCGGCGGCATTCTGGACGCGTGAGCAGTTTGACAATGAGCCGAATGAATCGCTGAAGGCTGAGCGGTACGACTTTCTTGGCCGCCTGAAGGTGCGTGTTGTGGAGCAGCCACCGCCGGATGAGACTGGCGGCGTGGTAGCGGAGTCAATTTTGGCGGTACATGGCTCGCCTCGGCGGCCGATTAATGAATACATCTTTCCCGATGATGCGGTGAATTCACCGGACAAATTGGAGTCGATATTCAATCGGCTCAAGCATGTGTGTCTGGTTGGGCACACGCATGTGCCGGGGGTGTTTACGAGCGAGCCGGATTTCTACACGCCGAGCGAACTGGGCGAGAACACGTACAAGTTTGTGAAGGGCGAAAAGGCGATTGTGAATGTTGGATCGGTGGGGCAGCCGCGAGATTTTGATCCGCGCGCGAGTTATGTCGTCCTGCATTCAGATCGTGTGGTTTTTGTGCGCGTCGAATACAATATTGATGCAACGGCGAAAAAGATCCGCGGGATTGCCCAATTAAATGACTGGCTCGGCGACCGTCTGTTTGAGGGACGCTGAGTGATTCAACATCCGTGGCGGGTTCCTGGATTGATCCTGACCAGACTTTCACTTTACTTACTGTTACACCAACAAGATTGATCGAATCCATCATGGCAGGCAAGAAAAACACAACTCTTCGAATTCTGATTCCTCTGCTGGGTGTCGTAGTGGCCATAGGTATTGGCTATGCGAGTTACGTCAACAGGCCGAATCGCACTCCAGCGAATCAGCCCAGTTCAGCGGTGACAGCGCCAGTCGTTTCACCGGCGTCGGCCCCAGTTGCAGCACCTGGTCCAACGACAGCGGCGCCGGCGAATGTTCAGTCCAACCCTGTGGCAAACCCCGCTGCGGCGGTGACGGCGGCGACACCGGCGACACCGGCGAGTGTGGCAGTAGAATTGACTGCACTTCGGGTGCAGGATCTTCGAGACGATCCAGCGACAACGAATTTTGCGACGATGGGTTCGTTGAACAATGCATCAAATGATGCTTATCTGTTGAAATTTAGTC
>SXOY01000194.1 GCA_005776545.1 Planctomycetia bacterium
CCCCGGAGTGACAGAAGACGAATCAGTTGAGAAGGTTGGTCATAAGACGCCACGGCGCGAGCGACCTGCGATGCAGGAGGCGCTGAAGCGCAACAACGAAATCCTGGTACAGGTGCTCAAGGAAGGCGTCGGAACCAAAGGCCCGACGCTCACAAGCTACCTCTCGATTCCAGGTCGATTCCTGGTCATGATGCCGTTCATGGACAATGTCGGCGTCTCGCGCAAGGTTGATGATGAAGATCAACGCCGCAAGATGCGCGAAATCCTCGATCAGCTCGATCTCCCCGAAGGATTCGGATTCATCCTGCGTACCGCAGGAATGGATCGCACCAAGGCAGAACTCAAGCGCGACTTGGCGTACTTGATGCGGTTGTGGAAAGACATGGAGCGGCGACTGGGTGCAGGGAGCGGTCGCACACGATTGCTCTATTCCGAGAGCGATCTACTTGTGCGTGCACTGCGCGACATGGTGAGCGCAGAGACTGACGAAGTCATTGTCGACAACGAGGCCGCACTGCAGCGAGCCGCGAGGTTTTTGAAGATTGTCGCGCCGCGTTCGACATGCAAGCTGTATCACTACAAAGAGAAGGCGCCGATGTTCCACGCGTTTGGTGTGGAAGAGCAGATTTCGCTTATGCATGCTCGCGAAGTTCCTCTGCCCAGCGGCGGGCGGCTCGTGATTGATCAGACTGAAGCGATGGTGGCGATCGACGTGAACTCTGGCAAGAGCCGCGATGCACGCGATAGTGAAGATAATGCGTTCCAGACGAACCTGGAAGCCGTCGATGAAATCTGCCGCCAGCTGCGGCTGCGTGACATGGGTGGGATTGTCTGCAACGACTTGATCGACATGCGATTCCCTTCGAATCGCAAGGATGTTGAAACGCGGTTTAAGGAACGGCTGAAGCGCGATCGCGCAAAGACGACGATCGCGACGATTTCCCCGTTTGGCATTTTGGAGATGACGCGTCAGCGCATGCGTGGCAGCCACGAGACGGTGCATTTTGCGGATTGCCCGACATGCCGCGGCAGAGGGATTTTGCAGAAGCCGGATTCGGTTGCGGCGGATGCATTGCGCGATCTGGGAGCATTGCTTGCCAACGAGAAGGTACGCAAGGTTGAGATGGTGGTGGCACCGCGGGTTGCGAGCGAGTTGTTGTCTCACAAGCGGCAGATGCTCTCTCGCATTGAACGCGCGATGGAGAAGCATGTTGATGTTCGAGTGAGCGAAACGGTGCCGGTCGATCGCGTGACGGTCTATGCCTATGACGATGAGGGGGATCTCGATCTGACCAAGATGCCGCGGCCCACAAAGCCCAAGAACATGGAAGAGTTTGCGTACGCGGATCTTGATGAGAATGACGAGAAGTTTACCTTTGAGCAACCAGAAGCATTGCCAGAGGATGAAACAGAAGAAGCCTCAGTGCGCGTGGATCACAGCGCCCATCCGATTGAACTTGATGAAGTGCCGCTCGATGGAGAGGGGCACGTTGAAGAGGTCCAAGGTCCAACGCTTGCAGATATTGGTCGGCGCGATCGGCGTGGGCGGGCGCCGCGCGGGCGCGATGGCGGTCGAGGTGGAAATTCCGATCGCGGCAGAGGTCCGGCACCACAAGGCAAACAGGTCGGTGGGCGTGATTCTCGTGGCGGCGGACGTAAAGATACACGTCCTGCCCCGGCACCAGTACGTTCTGACGTAGATGAATGGGGCGAAGCCCCTGGAACGCGACCGGCAGCGGCGGCAGTACCAGCAGCGACCAAAGGAACCGGGACGAGCGCTCACACTGGTTCGAACACGGCGCAGCCTGAAGGTGGCGAGCAGGGTGAGGGCGGATCGCGACGCCGGCGGAGGCGGCGCGGTCGTGGCGGCAGAGGAGGCGCGGATTCTTTTGCAGAACCACAAGGAACTCCATCACAAAGCGAATCGCTTGATGGCGCGATTGAAGGCCCAAGCGAGCATGACAATATTCGTTCGGCGTTTGAAGTGACCCCGACATCTCCATTTGGAATACCCGAAGGATTCAGTGGATTTGAAGAACCTGGTCGTGGCAATCGCCGTGGCGGAAGACGGGGCGGACCAGCGCCATCAGCAAGCGGAAGTGCTCCCAGAGTTACGGGGGAAACAAATCGCACAAGTCAACCTCCTATCGCGCGGCCGCAAGCTGGTGGACAATCCAAAAACGTGCGGCCGTTACCCCCGATGCCGGTTGGGCAGCCAGTGCCCCAGCGCGGCGACGAAGTGCGTGGTAGTGCGGCTCCTAGCTCGCCACATGTGAATGGCGTGCCTGACAATCGTGGTGGCGGATCCGAGCGCGGCGGTCGTGATCGTGCTCGATTTGTTCGACCTGGCAACAGACCCGCAGGCGGATCTAGCTCGTCGCACGCATCAGATTTCAAGACCGGTGGAGATTGGGGAGACGAGTCACCAGCACCAGTTGCACCGCGGCCAATGCCACCGATACCAAGTTTGCCTCCAGCGGCTATTGCACCTGCTGCGCCGGTGTTGCCCGTCGAGCGCAGTGTTCCGGCTGCGCCGGCCAGAGCGAGCACGCCAAACCAACCAATCACGCCGCCGCCAGTTCCAACCGTGCCTGCACAATCACCCGCGGCGGCGATGGCGCCCAAACCACGGACACTCTATGGCGCGGTGCGACGGAAACTGAACGCAAGCGAGATCAACAAACGCCCTAAGCAGGAATAGGCTCCGGCGCAACACCATGCAGACACGTCGCGTTGTCATTCTTGGTTCGACCGGGTCTATTGGCCGACAGACGCTTGAAGTGATTGCGCATGTAAACGAACGTGCCGCACACATGCAGAGCGAGGTTCGCTTTGACGTGGTTGGGTTGGCAGCTGGAAAGAACGCGAGCTTGTTGGCTGAGCAAGCGCGTAGATGGAACGTGCCGGACGTGGCAATATGTGGCGGTGGCCAAGGACACATTGAACTTCGCAATGCGCTGTGCGGGCAATCGTCGGCAGAAGAACTCGTTCGGAGTGTCGATGCAGACATAGTGGTTGCGGCGATGGTTGGCGCAGCGGGGATTCCGGCAACGTTGGCGGCGATTGAGCGCGGGTGCGATGTTGCGTTAGCGAATAAAGAGACACTGGTTGCCGCCGGATCGCTGGTGGTGCGGGCTATTTCGGGATCGAAGGCGGCGCAAAGACCGCGATTACTGCCTGTGGATTCTGAACATGCCGGGGTCTGGCAGTGTCTGGCGGGGCTATGCGGGAGTGAGTGTGTCCCGCCCTTGCAGCTTGGAAAGCACGTTGCAAAAGTGACGCTTACTGCTTCAGGCGGACCGTTTCGTACATGGACAAAAGATGCGATATTCGCGGCAACACCTGAGCAGGCACTTAAGCATCCGACGTGGACGATGGGTGGCAAAGTCACGATAGATTCTGCCAGCCTCATGAACAAGTGCCTGGAGTTGATTGAGGCGTACTGGCTCTTTGGTGTGGACCAGGAACGGCTCGAAGCGTTGATTCACCCGCAGTCGATTGTGCACGCGATGGTGGAGACGCTGGAAGGGTCGGTCGTGATGCAGTGTGCGATGCCAGACATGCGAACACCGATTCAGATGGCGTTGTTGTATCCAGAGCGCGCGAGCGGATTGCCCGTGCCATTGAGCCTGGTGCATGCGAAGAACTTGAGTTTTGAAGCGATTGATCTGGAGCGATTCCCAGCGATGAACTTCTGGCGGCAATGCGTGGGTTGCGTCCACGGTAATACTACTCGCGGGGCGATTCTCAATGCAGCGAATGAAGTGGCGGTTGCGCGGTTTCTCGACCAGAGCAAACCAGTAATGACGTTCGGAACAATTTCGCGCGTTGTGGAAGAAGTGCTGCGCACACAGATTGCAAGGACAATTGAGTCACTTGCAGATGTGCTGGCGGCAGATGCGGCAGCACGAGATGCTTGTCGCAGGCTTTTGTAGGAAGCGAGATTTGAAATACAGGCAACGAGTATTGCGGAAACACAGCAGATGAGCACTGGCTTTGACAAACTCGCAGAAATTCACGCACTGATTGATGCGGGAGAGTTTCAACGCGCGATTACAGAACTGCGAACGCTGATTCGAAAAGAACCCAATGTCGCCTCATGGCAAGGAATGATGGCTCGCGCCAGCACTGCGGCGGGCTTGCATGAACAGGCCCTTGTGCACGCGCGGCGCTGCACTGAAATGTCGCCATCGCATCCAACGCCGTGGGCGGAATTGGGAAATGCTCTTCATCACCTGGGTCGATTTGAAGAAGCACGACTTGCGTACACCAAGGGTGTCGAGTTATCCCCTACTTCGGTCATTGCATCGCTGGGTCTGGCGGATGTACTTGCAGACATGGGGCGGCAGGGGGAGGCAGCGAGTCGACTAGAAACCGCCATTAGGTACATTCCTGGCAATGAGGCATTGCTGGGAAAATACAGCATGGTGTTGGGCAAACTCGCCAAGATGAGCGACGCGCTGGCGGCAGCGGAATCTGCGCTGGTCCTTTATCCAAAGGCGTGGGAACTGGCGCAATGTGCCTGTTCGGCGGCGAATTACATGGTCGAAGATCCACAACGGCTTTTTGACATTCACGCTCGCTTTGGAAAGCTCTTTGAGTACCGGGGCGCCAACCCGCCGCCGCGATTTGAACGGACGACCTTGAATCGGCCGATGCGAGTGGGATTGGTTTCAGCGGATTTTCGTGCGCATTCGGTTTCACATTTTGTTGAACCGTTGCTTGCACACGTGGATTCCAAGACGTGTGAACTGGTCATGTTCATTACCGGCCCATCTGACAATGTCACAAAGCAGCTCAGGTCGTATGGCCACGTGTGGCACAATTACTTTCAGAAACCACGAAGTGAGTTGATTGCAGCAATTCGCAATCAACAACTCGACATGCTGATAGATCTCAGCGGCCACACCCGCGGCGGCGACTCGGCCTTGTTGCGAGCTCGCACTGCGCCCTTGCAGGGCAATTACTGTGGGTATCCCAACACGCTGGGCCTCAAGAGTGTTGACTTTCGCCTGGTTGATGAAGTGACAGATCCAACTGGCATCGCCGATCAGTTTTGTGTCGAGAAGTTGATTCGCATTAAGGGCTGCTTCCTGTGTTACTCGCCGCGCGTTGAATCGCTGGGGCTACGTACCGATCGCATTCCCGGTGGCCCATATACATTTGGATGTTTTAATGCGGCCCGAAAGATGTCGGATACTTTCTTGCAGTTGTGTGCACGTGTGTGCGAAGCCGCACCCGATTCGCAATTACTGCTGAAGAATCTTGATTTCAAAGACCCTGAATGCGTGACAATGATTCGGGATCGAGCATTGCAAGCTGGAATTGCCCCAAAGCAGCTGATTCTCGAAGGGCCATCTACAACACCACTGGAACACCTTGCAAAGTACCAGGCCGTCGATATTGCCCTCGATACTTTTCCATATTCAGGTACCACCACCACCTGCGAATCGCTGTTCATGGGTGTCCCCACTATCACTTTAGTGGGACAGTCTCACCCATCTCGCGTGAGCGCCAGTTTGCTTGATGCTGTCGGCCTCGATGGATGCATCGCTCAGAGCAAGGACGACTTTGTGAAGCTCGCGCTGGCGTGGAAAAACATGACGCGCGATAATGCCGATCGAGCGGCGCTTCGTCAGCAGATGCTCACGAGCGAGCTCTGCAACGGGCCGCTGTTTGCAACGCGTTTCGTCGATGCGATTCAAGGTGTTTGGCGAGAGCGTTTGGTCGCACAGCTATCCAGTACACGCGCAGGGCATCAGTAATGGACGTGTTTGAAGCCATCATGGGACACTACCAGGCTGGTCGTCTCGAGCAGGCACAGACCATGCTGAAACAAGTGCTGGTTTCGCGGCCGCGAGATGCGCAGGTTCACGGGTTTCTTTCGATCGTTCTTTTGCAACAGGGCTTGCACGCCGAAGCTGTAGAGCACGCATTGCAGGCCACCAAATACGACCCTCGCAATTCGGATGCGTGGGTCTGGCTCGGAAACGCGTACGCCGCGATGCTGAGGCACAATGAGGCACTTGCGCAGTTCGAGCGAGCCCTGGTGTTTCAGAGCCGCAATGCCGCCGCGTGGGTTGGCAAAATGCTCTCGTTGAGATTTCTGGGGAGGATTTACGAAGCGATCGCGTGTGGCGAGAAGGCGATGAAGAAGTGCTCGACCGACGAGCGCGTTATTTCTACATACGCCGCCGCAGTGCTGGCGGCGGGCGATCCACTGGAGGCCTGGGCACTTGCGCGATCAGGTCTGGCATCATGGCCTCACTCCATAGAACTCACTGGCGTGCAAGCGGGAGCGAGCAACTACATCTCGCTGGCACGTTCTGACTTGTATGATTCTCAGTTGCAATGCGGCAGGGCTTTGGGAGAGGGTCTCGCGCCGGCGACGACTTCGTATTCAAACAACCGAGATCCAGCTCGACGACTGCGAATTGGATTTGTTTCTTCTGATTTGCGTGAGCACTCCGTCGCGTACTTTATTCGACCCTTGCTTGAGCATGCGGATCGGAAAGAGTGTGAGCTATATTGCTACTCGACAACCCTGCATCCCGATTCGAGGACCGAGGAGTTGCGGCGATTTGCTGATCATTGGCGAGATGCCGCCAGACTCGATGATTCTGCATTGTGTGCGCTAGTGCGGGCCGATGCGATTGATGTGCTGATTGATCTGCATGGTCACACTGTGGGACACCGATTGGGCGTATTCTGTCGCCGCCCCGCACCAGTGCAAGCGACCTACTGCGGCTATCCAAACATCACGGGAGTACGTGGCATTGACTATCGCATTGTCGATGCAATCACTGACCCAGTTCAAGAGCTGCAGATCGCCGACGCAGAGCAACTCGTTCGCATGCGCGAATGCTTTCTGTGTTACGCACCGGGGGATGCCCCGCAGACGCTGACGCGTTGTTCGGACCGGCCGGTGACGTTTGGTTCTTTTAATGCGATTCAGAAGATCGGCTTGCTCGCGCTGTCACTCTGGAAATCCGTTCTCGATGCTGTTCCAGAATCTCGTCTGGCGATTAAGGCGATGGCATTGCGAGAAGCGGGACTGAAGACAGCGTTTCTTCGTCGAGCAGAGGCGGAAGGAATAAACCCCAATCGAATCACGATTTTGGATCCTACTTCGAGTGTGCAATCTCATCTTGAACTCTATAACCATATCGACATCGCGCTCGATACCTCGCCATACAACGGAACGACGACCACGTGTGAAGCGCTCAGAATGGGAGTCCCAGTTGTCACGCTTAGTGGTGACCGTCATGCGTCTAGAGTGTCAGCGAGTCTGCTGACTGCTGCGGGATTTGGGCAGTGGATTGCGCATACGCCTCAGGAGTTTACATCAATCGCTCAAGGTCTGGCTCGAAATGTCGAAGCGCTGGATATATTGAAAACGACCATTCCCGCGCAGCTTGCGGCCAGTCCTTTGTGTGATGGAAAAGAGTTTTCTGGCCGCTTTCTTGAGACTATTCGAGCGATGTGGGTTGGTTGGACACATTCTGTGCAGGGTCGGGAGTAGGAAAACGATGCCGCGTACATTGCTGAAGCACGCCTTTGAAGAGTTGTAGTTCAGTGTTGGGAAATGGATGCGGAAGCACTTGTAGTGGCAGCGGCACTGCGCAGCTGGTCAGGAACGGGAATCACCTTGTATGACTCGCTCGCATCACCATGACTTTTTCCAATTGCCTGCATGAGTCCGGTGGGATCGTTATCAACAAATTGAAGTGCTTTGATCACCGTGGGGCGTTTGCGTGTAACGGGGTTGATCGGATTGAGCGCGTCGAGACGGGCGAGCAGGGCCTGGTTTGTACCTTCGGCATCGCTGCTGAGCGAACGTTTGATGGTGCGAGAAAGCAGGAAGATGAGATCCGGACGCATTGAGAGGGCGGTTTCGATTCCCGAAAGCGGCGATGAGCGTCCGAGAGGTTGAACGGTCTCCAGCCACTCGCGCAGTATTGACTTGTTGAGATCGCTGGCGGCAAGCAATGTACTTTCGGCGTTCTTTCGTGGATTCAAAACAAAAGTGCCGGCGGCTTGCGAACCGGGCGGAGGGTCACGGAAGACAACGATCTGAAAGCTCTGCGATGCATCAAGTCGGGCAACCGAACGAAGCAGTTCGGCGCGAATAAATGGAAGGCACAGGGCCATTGAGCCCGAGCCATCGACGACGTACACGATGCGTTTCGCGCTGTCGCCGCTCACGTTGGTAAATGCAACGACGCCAGATTTCACGCCAGCCGTACCGGTTGACGTCGCGGGGCTTGCGGCGGCACCATTGGAGCTTCCGGTTACTTGTAATTTTGGAGGCGCCGGGTTTCCTAATTGCTTTGCAATCTGTGGGAGCGCCGGAACTACTTCCACTACCTTGGCCTGAAACTCGCTTGGCTTAGGCATCTCAACCACCTGAGCTGCTGGAATAATCACGGCGACTTTTACGGCATCAGGCTCAGGTGACTTTGCAGCCTCTGGTGCCAGTTTGGTTTCTTCAGATTTTGGTTCCTGGAGAAGAACAGAGTTGAGAGTGTCTGAAGCGTCGGTAAGACTTGAGGGTCGCGCAACACGCTCGATCGTGAACCCAATGATTACAAGAAGCAGAACTCCATGGACAATCAGGGCGAGCGACACCGATGTGGTGAACGAGCCGATCAGCGGGCGTTTGTGTGCGCGATTCGCCATAGCAATAGATGAAATCCAAGATCTTTATCGGTCATGCAAGGGGCAGTGGTCGATTGACTTACGACTCTTCGAGCACGAAGTTCAGGTCGCTCCAGAGCTTTGAAACCCGATCGGCGAAGCCCGAGCCTTCGTCGAGTTTTTCGCCGCATGCGACGAGAAGATCGATCAAGCCGTGGAAATCGTCAATTCCGATGAATTCCCGTTCAATCGTAGCTGGGCGAGTTGCCGTACCGTTCTGTATAGCAGCAAGGTCTCCCATATTGTGGTAATTCCCCAGCGGCAAACAGATACATGTTGCTTCGTACCCCATAGTACAGAATACTGATGCCTCGCATGCACCTCCCGCCATCAGCTTCCGTTGCCATTTCCAGGCCGCCGAATCAGTGATTTTGTCCTTTGCGGTAGGTTGTGGACCACCAAATTCCTCAGCGCGACGAGCACAGGCAGCTGTTAGGGAAGGCGAGAATACGGAAACGCGGTCCCCGACACGGACAACTGGCCCCCCGTGAACGGGGGAATCGGGGAAGGCACGGCTGTTTTCGAGTGCGATGACCCTCGAGTTCCGCGGCATCGTGTGGTTGTGGCATGCGGCAATGGCGCCAATGAAACCGATTTCTTCGCTACGTGTGAACAGCAAGCGAACATCTTCGCGGTGGGTGCGGGTGCTGAGAACATCAAATGCCGCGAGGGCCGCCGCGACTGCGGAGAGATCGTCGCATGCATCGGTGTAAAAGCAGTTGTCAATCACTTCTGCGGGCGGAAGATCCCAGCGACCAATGTCGCCCACGGCGAAAAACTCGTTTGTTCCGGTATTGAGAGTTGCGAGGTACTGATCAAATGGCGGGGCACTCTTCTCTTTTCTTATTATGTTTGCGGCTTGGGAATGATTTGCGCGATTGAAAAGGCGGATTTTGGCGTTGTTGAAATAGTCTGCCATCACGCCGCCGCGGAACGAGAGCAGGAGGGAATCGGCGTTGATGATCTGATCTACGACAAAGGCGGGGTGGTCCAGGTGCGCTGTGAAGTAGATTGGGCGACGGGCAGATTCGTAGAGATCTGAGGTTGCACTTGATTTAAGGGAAAGATGTAAGTTCCCACTGGGGTCA
>SXOY01000195.1 GCA_005776545.1 Planctomycetia bacterium
GTCTCCAGACCGATGTGCCTTTGCTCCTTCCCTCTGAGATCTCAAATTTCAAATCCGCACGTTCTTGGTAATGTCTGCCCTTTGCCCCTTTGCCCCTTTGCCCCTTTGCCCCTTTGCCCCGTTGCCCCTTTGCCCCTTTGCCCCTGCTTCCACCCCTCTACCCGCTCGCCGCACGCGCCCCATCCACCACCGGAGTCTCAATGCTCTTTTCCTCTTTCCTCATCGCAACTCTGCTCACCGCCGCACCCGACGCCCCTGCCGCCACTCCAGCCGCAAGCGCGGCTCGCACCCCGATCTCCATGAAGGCCATTCCGCCCGCGACCGCCATCAAATTCAAGATGGAGACGTTCGTCAAAGGTGTCGAAGTCCCCTGGGACATGGTCTTTACTTCCAAAGACCGCATGCTCTTTACCGAACGCGCTGGTCGCGTGCGCCAGGTTGTCAAAGGTCAACTTCGCAACGAACCCGTTGCCATCATCGACAATGTCATCAGCATCGGCGGTGAGAACGGCCTCATGGGAATCTGTCTCCACCCTGATTACGCCGACAACAAGTTCATCTATCTGGCCTTTGGTTGCAAGAAATATGGCGAGCCAAACGATGTGCGAGTGGTTCGATATGTCGATGCGGGCAACAAGCTCGAAAGCCCAACCGTGATTATCAAGGGCTTTCCCTGCGGAGCAAATCACGCAGGATGCTCCGTTCGTTTCGGACCCGATGGCAAGCTATACATCACCACGGGCGAAGCGTACAAGAAACTCACTGCCAAAGATCTGTCCTCATACGGCGGCAAATTGCTCCGCATTAATGGCGATGGCACTGTTCCAACAGACAATCCATTTGTGAGCGCTGAGTACAAAGCAAAAGGGGCAAAGCCTGAGATCTGGTCCTACGGCCACCGCAATTCTCAGGGAATCGATTGGCATCCGGTCACTAAAGAGCTGTACTCAAGCGAACACGGCCCCTCAGGCTCAGATGCCCCCGGTGGCGGCGATGAATTCAATCACTTGCATGTGGGCCACAATTATGGTTGGCCCGATGTGCACCACGCCATGACCAACGACATCAGCGACCCGCCGCTGGTTGAATATACCCCTTCAGTTGCACCTGCCAGCGGCGTGTTCTACACCGGCTCGTTGTTCCCTGAACTCAAAGGCGCGTTCCTCTCTGGCTTCCTCCGCGGCAAAGCACTCGTCGCATTTCATGTCGATGGCGACAAGATCGTGAAGCAAGAAACTCTGGTCAAAGACCTGGGACGAATCCGGCCCGTCATCGTCGGCCCCGATGGCGCGATCTACTTTGCAACTTCCAACAAAGATGGCCGCGGCAGACCCGATGCAGAAGACGACCGCATCTTCCGCCTCGTCGCCGACACCGGCGAAACCAAACCGGAAGTAGTTCCAGCGCCCGCCGCTCCTGCCCCCACTCCCAGCAAGCAATAAGTTCAATCACACATGCATTTCACACTACTTGATAAAGTGCTGGAAACCTCGCCGCAGAAAACGGTGACGCTCAAACACGTCTCCAATGCGGAAGAATATTTACAAGATCACTTCCCGACCTTTCCCGTATTACCCGGGGTCATGATGCTCGAATGCATGGTGCAGGCAGCGCGACATCACCTTGAAATCCACGACACCGCAATGGACAAGCCCTGGGTGCTTGGGCGCGTGCGAGCACTGAAGTACGGGAAGTTCGTAAAACCCGGATCTTCACTGAAGATCGAGATTGAACCAGCAACAAGCAAAGACCCTTCCATGCGTGATTTCAAGGCTGAGGTTCTGCTGATTGAGCCGGGTGCCGCAGAAGGCGAGCTGCCAGTGGCCGCATCAGGGCGAATTTCGATGCGTGTGGCCAAATTAAGCTAGAGAAGTATCTGCGTTTTTCCTAGTGCCAAGTGCCTAATGCCTAGTGCCTGCGAGTCCTATCATGGGCACAGTCGATGTTTCAGAGTTCCTGAACAGTTTGATAGAGGACGTGACAGCAATGACCCGCGATGAGATTCTTGACAAAGTGCGTGCAGTTCTGGTTGATGCCCTTGCCGTTGATGAAGAGGAAGTGACCGCCAAGGCCTCCTTGACCCGCGACCTGGGCGCAGAGAGCATCGACTTCCTCGATATCGTTTTCAAGATCGAGCAGGCGTTCGGATTCAAGATTGCTCAAGGTGAGTTGTTCCCTGAAGGCCCGGCCCAGGGTTCAGCTCTGATCAAAGATGGCAAAGTCACGCCCGAAGGAATCGCCGCGCTCAAACAGCGCTTGCCGCACGTTGATTTTTCTCAATTCGAAACCAACCCCAGCGTGAACAAAGTGGCGGAAGTTTTTACGGTCGATGCGATCGTGAACTTTGTTGAGCGGAAACTCGCCGCCAAATAGGCAATCGGAGCAAGCACGTGCGCTGGATGTGGATCGACCGGATCGTCGAACTTGTACCCGGCCAGAAGATGGTGGCGATCAAACACGTCTCGCTGGCCGAAGAGCACCTGCACGATCACTTTCCAGCGACCGCGAACACTCCTGCTTTCCCAATCATGCCCATGTCGCTGATTGTCGAAGGCATGGCACAGACTGCCGGCATTCTCGTCGGTCACGCCAACGGTTTCAAAGAAAAAGTCATTCTCGCCAAGGTCAGTAAGGCCGAACTCGACATCGATGCCGTTCCCGGCGATACCTTGCGATACACGGCGACTATTCAACAGTCAGATGCAATGGGTGCAAGTTGCATGGGGCTTGTTCACAAACTCGATGCCGCAAAGCCTGGTTCAGAAATCGAAATCGGTCGCATCGATCTGATGTTCAGCCACATCGACCAGAACATCTCCGGTTTGGAATTTCCATCGCACAACTTTGTATTCGGCGAGTCGTTCAAAACCCTGCTCCGTATGAGCGGCATTTCGATCCCGGACTGATTCGGAATTCATGGCCCCAGGAAAACATCGTTCGCCAGCGGCAATTCCGTCCCGCGCATGATCCCACTGGTTTCTCCTGATCGCACACGCCGAATGATCTCTTCAATCGGCCGCGGCAGCCAGATGTTGTCGCCGTTTGGAAGCACTGGAGTGGTCATCCATTCGACGTGCCCATCAACAAACATCGCATCCTGTCCATAGCCCTTGTGATTCGGCGATGATTCTTCGGGGAAAATCGCCTCATTCCGCACTGCACGCAGCACCACCGGCGAGCGATCTGCCACTACCACCATTGCACTTGGATGATTCCACATCGGCCGATGCGGCCCAAACATGATCTGGTAGCTGTACGAAACATCATCCAGTTTCTTCCAGTCCTTGCTTCCAGATTCACCTTCATGGGTCACCGCGTGCGGATTTCCCGGACATGCCATGTCCTGCACTCTTGCAAATCCAGCGCGAGCAAGCGTAAACAAGTTTGCCGAATTTGACGTCGCGGCATCGCTGCCAACATCCCACCAGCGACCACCCAGACTGGCCGTTGCCATCGGCATGTCATCTCTGAAACTCTTGGCATATGCACCCATTGCGTGCGCAACGGTTTGCATATTAGACTGGCACGCGTATTTGGTGCTGTTCGCACGGCTCGCTGAAACGATCGGCCAGGCCACAGCCGAGCAGACCAACAACGCCGCGGCCACACCAACCAGATCGCCGATCTTCCAACGCGCAAACACGCCGCCACGATCGATCGAAATTGGAGCGAGCTTTGCCTCAGAAGCATCAATCTTGGCAAGCGTTCTTGCAACCAGGTCCACAGGCGATTTCTCGCGATTAGCAATCAGCAACTCGCCAATCGCGGCCACTTTGCCCGCGCGATCATGAAGTGCGCCCGGAGTACCGCTGACATCAAACCTCGCCAGCACCAGTGCATCAACAGCTTCTTCATCCATCGAAGACAAACGCGGTCCCGAAGAAAGTCCATCCGTCTCGCGTGCCCGCAAAATCCGCTGTATCGTCACTTCCTTCAACATCGAATCTGCAGTTGCATCGCTGGCAAGCAGTCCAAGGATTGCTCCGACCTTTTTCGCCCTGACCTGCAGTTCCGGTGAAACTGCTTCGATATCCAATTGAGCATCGATCAACGCATCTAATGCGACCGAGTCCGCTTCGCTCAACTGCAAAAGCAAATCCTGCGGCGTCAATTCGTCGTTTCCACTTCCTGAGTTTGCATTATCCTCAGCCACAATCTGCCTCCTCACGAGGGATAAACCTTGTCCAGCCCCGCCTGCTTCCAGCCCTTCGCAAAGCTCGCAACCGCGGCGTGCAGCCGCGATTTCACTGTTCCCAGCGGTATCTCAAGATCCGAGCTAATTTGTGCATAGCTCAGTCGCTGAAAATACGCCAACAGCAGAATTTCCCGCAAGAGCAGCGGCATCTGGTTCAGCACCAGTTGCACCCGCTCGCCCCGCTCTTTCGAATCCATCGCCGCATCGGGCGCGGGTATGTCGATCTCGAGGAGGTCAACATACGTCATTCCCCCGTCATCATTCCCTTTCCCACCTATCGGCGCAGAAAGGTCGAGAGTCCGGCGGCGCATCTTCCTACGAAGGAAGTCCCTGCCTTTGTTCGCAGCAATCGTAAAAAGCCAGGGCCGAAAACGTCGTTCCGCGTCAAATGTCTCAGCCGACAGGTGAATCTGGAGAAATGTGTCCTGAAAAACGTCCTCCGCACCAGTCCGATCACCAATAAGGCGGCAAAGAAACCGGTACAACTCGTCCTGGTAACGTTCGATAATGGTCTTCAAAGCCCCCGTATCGCCGCGCCGATAGCGGTCGAAGAGAGCTTCGTCGGTCTGCGATTCGTATTTGGGTGCCGCTTGTGCCATGGTTGAGTCTTGAGTTTGCAGTCTACGTGAAATTGTGGAGATGTGTTCGGGCTGTTAATGGGGTAAGTGTTCATCCCTCGCGTCCGAACGGCTCGTCGCCACCGATAACGCTACAAACCCCTGAACTCGGTCGAAACTCACTCCCCGCTGGGCCGGAAATCTGGCCGCGCCATCCGCCCGCAATGCTGGGGCAGAAACTCGTACATAGCGATCAAACGCTTCAGTGTCTGCAAAAACGTACTGGGTTGACACCCGCAATTCAGGACCTTCCAGTAGGATTGCAGATGCGGAAAGCGCACCGCCCTTGACGACTGCCGCCATGTGCCCATCCCCAAGCCATGCGAGATACTCATCCCTCACGGTCGCGTCCGTAAACTTGGCTGTCACGCAATACCAGACTTGCATGGTCCCAGAGTATCCTCCTTCCCGAATTGACGCCGAACATCATTTGACGCTTTCGTGGGTATTCATGCAATATCGTCTGTTGGAAATCGTTAACCCATCAGTGAGGATGATCTCGTTGGCTGAACCAGGAAACTCCATAGAGAATCAACCTTCATCAGTAGTACTGACGAGCGTGCTCGCCGGTGCTAGCCGAGGTGATGCTTCCTCATGGGAAACCTTGGTTGAGTTGTATTCCCGCAGAGTCTTCGCGTTGGCCCGAAGCCGCTGCAACAGTTCGGAACTGGCTGAAGAAATCACGCAGTCAGTATTTGTTACGATCGCGGCCAAACTCTCAACGGGGCAATACTCCGAAGAGGGGAAGTTTGAACCCTGGATCTTTCGCGTTGCGATGAATCGCATTCGTGATGAGGTCCGCCGCCGGAGCCGCCATGCGGTTCCGACCGACACGGATTCGCTCGGGAATATGCCCGGGTTGGAGACTCTCCCCTCACCGGGAGATCAGGAGACAGCAGCGAGCGAACTTTCCGCATTACGAAAGGCCATTACCGAACTCTCCGACAGTGATCGCGAAATAATCGAACTCAGACACCACGGACAGATGAACTTCAAGGACATGAGCCAATTGCTCGATGAACCACTCGGAACTCTGCTCGCCCGGCACCATCGGGCACTTCGAAAGCTCAAAGAAATCATCGAATCTCAACTCAACCCCACCAGAATTACCACACAAAAGGAACCCACATGAACCAACACCAACCTACCCGCGAAGCACACGAAACGTCACCAGAGCTTCGCGACATTGCACAGCAAGTCGATGGCCTGGCAAGCTCGGAACGCGCGGCAGCCGGTTCTGGCTTTGAAAGCCGAATCCACGCTGCGACTGTCGGATCACTTACCCCACCACCACTGCACTATCACGAGGCTGAAATCGCTTCGCCGGCGATGCCGATGCTTCGCCGAATTTCTGTTCCGCTGAGGATCGCCGCCGTTATAGCACTTTGCTCGACGGTTGGTCTGGGGTACCTGGCATTTCGCGGGGGATTGAGATCACAGAGCATCGTTATTGCAACCGACAACGGTGCGGTGATTTCCGATATCGAACACTGGCTCGCCGTCTCTGCGACTGACGATGCGGTCGATGCGGTCAATGCCGAACTGGACTTACTCAAGGCTGATACACAGAGTCTCTCTGAAGGAATCCGCGCAACAGAGTTCCCTGAAGGAGGCGCACTTTGAATTCCAAGAAACGCTTGCATTATGTTCTCGCCGCTACTTCGTGCGTATTTGTCACCGCAGCGTTGGTGAGTGCTGTTGGACCAGATGACAAAGAACGCGCTGCGGGAAAGCAACCAGACAAGACCTCGCATCGCGAATCTCGCGGCGGCGATCCAGAGTCAGACCGGAAGGTACTCCGGGAGCGGCTCGCACGACGCCTCGCTGAGGCCAAGAGCATGGAAGTGCGACTTCAGGCTGCGCTCGATCGACTTGACAAGGGTGAGCCCTCAAGCCAGGTGATGAAGGATGTTGAATTCACCCGTGGCGATCGGCCCGATCGACCCGAAGGCCGCAACGAAAGCAAGGAGACATCCAAGCCCCTGACGCCATTGACTCCTGATGAACGCACCCAGATGCTCAACTTCATGCGTGAGCATTTGCCCCGCGCAGCGGCCAGACTTGAACCAGAACAGGCCGAGGTGACCGACCGCATTCTCACTCGCTTTGCTCCTCGCGTGCGAGAAGTGATTGCACTCAAGCAATCGGACCCCAAGCTCTTTTCACTCCGCGTCGATGAGATGCGTGCCGGCTTTGATGTCATGAGCAATTGCCGAGATCTTTCTAACGCTCTTCGCAACAACAAAGACGAGGATGTA
>SXOY01000196.1 GCA_005776545.1 Planctomycetia bacterium
TGGGCGCGCATTTGTCTTCGGCGATTTGGGAACACGCGGGAACTGTGTTAAGTAGAGGGGCGAACCGCTTTCCCGGGAACAGGAGCCTCCCATGGATTCTGCTCACACACAACGATTATTGCTGGGAACCGCGACAGATGCGGCGGTGATCGTGCTTCTATTCACGACCCTTCTAAGCTCGTGGGCATTGGTGATTGCGGCGAGCTTCGTGCTTACGACGTTACTCATAGTGACCTGGTTCAACCGCAACAGAGGAGAACGCAGCGGATTTGTACTCCGCACAATCGCAATCGGGCTTGCGGCGATGGTCATCGGCACAGGCGCAAAGTGGATCTTGCAATAACATCACGTTGTTGCTTACAACACTCTCAAGCCGAGGTGTGTATCGCTGACGAATATGACCTACTTCTGCATTCGCCGGAAGATCATCGGTTCTTCGAACGCAGCGGGGTCGTGTGCGTGCCGCAGAATAATGTCACGCACCTGATCGGTGGTCGCTGTAACCATCGAGACTTCTCCGCCGCCGAGAGAGACATGATTGCTCGCGACTTTTTCTCGCTGCGCCATGCTATCAAGCCAGGCCGCATCAAAGTTCCAGACTCGCAGCTCGTCTCCGATACGAGTTACCTTCATGACCTGGTGCACAGGGACCGCAAGAAAACCGTAAGTGTTGACCAGCTTGTCGCGTTCAGTGCGCGCAAGAAACACATCCCAATACGTATCTTTGCCGATGTTCGTTAGAGCGACATCGACATTGAGAGCGGTCTTGAATTCACCCTGATGATGCACCGTCATTGACACGGAATAGCGACCATTGGGCGCTTCAGTGATAATGGCCCGGGTGGTCGTCGCTCCACTGGCGATCCACTCGCCTGCCAGACCAGAATCCTGTACCACAGCGTGAGATGACACCGCTGAGTTCAGGAATGGGGTGCTGCATCCGGCCCCAACTGAAAGACAAAGGGCCGCCACGATTGTGATTGTCCTGGTGCTGAACATATAACTCCTTCATACTAAAGCATGATGCGCAGTTGCAGCGAGCATTGACGGATGGGCCGCTACTTCCTGCGGCGTGAGGTGCTTCAATCCGCCTTTGCGGAACATAATTACCATGTTGACATCCTGCAGATACGTTCTGAGCAGCCCGAGCATTCTCGGTGATGCCATCAGAATCACATCTCGCACATCAAGATCGCGGCGAGCAGCCATCAACCAATCTCTGATTTCCCGGGCAAACCGAAGCCGTTCCTCTTCTGCCTCGTGCCCACAGGATGCCGCGTGGGGCGCTGCACATGCGGAAGAATGTGTACACCCCACGCGACGCTCAGCACCACCCAGGAGTGCTGGACGATGGTGCGGATGTTCGTTTTCATGCGTGTTTTTCAACAACTGGACCTGATCGAGCTGCAGCCCACCAGTGGCCAACACCTTGCAACTCAAGAGTGCGGCACACCGGGAATCCACCGTGACAATCCAAAGCGGTTGGTACATCATGTTTCTCACATCCTCTCACTCGAACTACTTACCGGTTGCTGTTTACCCCTGGGCGCAAGCCAACTGCTGGACGCGACGCACACTCCGCTCCTGCCGAGCCACGTCCACCCGGGAGATCTGCATGTCGCGCGGCGCATCCAGCGCGATCCGCACCTTTCGTCCCGCGATCCGCCGCACCTCCACCACTATTGATCCGGCGGCACCGGCAATCACAATCCGATCTCCAACGTTTCGAGTAAGGACGAGCATTTGACAGACTCCTTAACCTCGCACGAGTAGCACCTATTCCCTAGCTAATGCACTCTTGACATCACACCGAGCAGGTCCATGCTGGTGATGATGCCGATCGGGAACTTCTCGCCATCCGCCACGATCACGCGGTGGATGTGCCGATCAAACATGAGCTTTGCGACCGCTGCCGCGGACAACTCAGGGGACACCATCAGCGGATCCTCGGTCATGAAATCGTCCACGCAAATCAGCGGCTCTGGAACTATCTCACTGCTGTCCTCATCAGTTCCCTGCTCAGAAAGCACTTCAAACAGGTACGCCGGGGGGATGTCTTCGGTCCCTTCTGCACACCGTCGAATCAGGTCTGTTTTGGTGACAATACCAATCACCCGACCCTCCTGATCCACCACCGGAACCCCGGAGATTTCACATTGCTCAAAGACTCGGGCAAGATCGCGAATCGTCGCCGCTGGACTCACGCACACTGGATCAGTTGTCATCACATCTTTTGCTCGCAACTCGGTTCTTGTCAACAACATATGTAGTCTCCTGAATAGCAACGCCCTTTGAATGGCCCAAGATCACACCCCAGCATCTCGTCCGTGAGACTGGCCTAATTCCGATGCATACCCCAATCCCCTCACTGCCGAAAGCAGTTGCGCCGACTGACACGGTGGCGAGTGCACCACCACAGCAACTGCTCGAAGTAAACTTACATCCACACACTTCACTCCCTTAACCCGCGTGAGGCATTGAGACACACGTTCGCGGCAGTCGTTGTTTCGCATGCCTCCAATCGCAACTTCCGTCCTGGTTTCCTCGATCAGCATCGATGTACTCCCTTTTGTCTCGCTCCAGCGTGCGAGATCCCCGCGATCCCGATCCTCAGCTTGCCAGAGCAAGCCCAGGCTCTGCGCCCACCCTGCGGCGGCGGCGCACGGACTTGGGCACCTTGGTATTCTCAAAGAATGAGGAATCCAGTTTCTCTGGCTCTAACACAGCGTGCCTCATCGCCGCCGAATCGTGTGTGTCCAGAAGTCGCCGCACATGCGATTCGGCTTCAAGCCAGTTGAGTTGTTCGTTCCCCCCGTAGCGTTCCCATAATTCGTGAGCAATCGCCGACACCACTCGATGCGTCACATCGACCTGGGTCAACGAATCCTGCATTGGACGAATCATGATCTTCACTTCGTCGCTCCCTGTCCGGCGAGCAACACACACCTCGTTGCTCAGTAGAATCTTCGGCCTGCTTTGCCTGCGAGCCGTGGGGATTTTTCCCCTATCGATTCACGCCAACAACCCATTACACGGAGCCAACGTCCGCAATGACTTTGCCATCCGGAATGTACCAGTCTGTACAAAAACATTCGTACTTCGAGACGGGCGTGACCAACACTTCAGTGGATCGAGGCGGAATTCGACTCTTGCCCCCGCTTGCCTCCGGAACCACCCCACCGGAAACAGCCCCTACACAAGCAGCAGAGCGATTCGACAAGTTCACGTGCATCCGAACCGGAGACTTTGGCGGACGGTGTGCAGTACGTGACCCAGCATTGGACTTTGCCATGATGAGATTCCCTTCTCACGTGTGATTCGCCGCGACGAGCGCAGTGCCGCGACCTGTTGCGTTCAGATACATCTTCCCTCCAAATCGGAACACTTTGTGAAGGAAAATTCCCTGATTTAAGAAACACCATTTCAACACTCTCCGCAACGTTGCATTGAATCCGACACAGTCGTAGAATCGCACATGGCCGCCCGATATGACAATGGGCCGACAAACAATCTTGCTGTTGCCAACCCAACTGCACCGGCTTGCCCGCTTGCAAAACTAAACCGGTCTCGATCCGATTCTTACATTCCTTACTCCACCAGCACTCAACCCGGTTCCTGGGCTACCGATAGAGCAGCACGCGACCATGCCATTCTCGCCGCGACACTTGATCCAATTGTCACAATCGACGCACGCGGGATCATTCAATCCGCAAGTGATTCTGTCGAACGAGTGCTGGGATGGAAGCCAGCCGAACTTTCAGGCCAAAGTGTGAACCTGTTGATGCCCGAGCCGCATCGCTCAGCGCACGATGGCTACCTTGCTCGATATCAGGCCACTGGAATAACCAACATCTTGAATCGTCCGCGCCGATTCGAAGCGGTTCGCAAAGACAAAGTGGTCATTCCAATCGAATTGTGTGTTTCGCGCGCAGACATCAAGGGAGGTGGACCGCCGCTGTTTGTGGGGCTTTTGCGCGATATGACAACCTATGTCAAGGTGGAGCGCTCTCACGACGAGGAACGAGTTCGTTTTCAACAGCAACTGGCTCAACAGACTTCTGCGCTTGCGCAGGCAACACTGCGACTTCGCATGACTGATCGAATGGCATCAATCGGAACACTCGCAGCGGGATTGGGCCACGACATGAACAATGTTCTATTGCCGGTGCGTGCTCGCCTTGATGCTCTCAATGCCTCCGTGCAATCCGGTGCTATCCCTGCTTCAGAGCGCAAGCATGTTGATGCGATTCGTAAGTGTCTGGCATATCTTCAGCAGCTTGCCGATGGACTGCACTTCCTGGCACTCGATCCAGATGCGGTCGAGACTTCCCACGGCGACATCGCCGTCACCGATCTCCGAACATGGTGGTCACAATCTGGTGCCCTGCTTTCGAAGGCCGTGCCCAAACACGTGAGAGTGATCGCCTCTTTTCCATCGGAGCTTCCACCAGCTGCGATAGCGGCACATGGACTTACGCAGGCACTTCTCAACCTGATCGTCAACGCCGGTGAGGCAATTCCATCTGCAGGTCCTCGACGATTGGGCTACGTGCGAGTGAAAGCCGAAAGCGTGAAAGATACTCAAGGGTCATGGATTCGACTCAAGGTCAGCGATAACGGCTCCGGTATGTCGCCTGAAGTTCAGCGTCGGGCATTCGAAATGTTTTTCACCACCAAGCCGCGCGGACTGGGCACTGGTTTGGGGCTTCCGCTGGTCCGCAAAGTTGCTGAGAAAGCTGGAGGCCGGATCGAACTCAAGAGTGAACCAGGGAAAGGCACCACCGTCATCATGATGATCCCCGCCTTCGTCGACACGCTCGCCAATGCCACTCGCCACAGAGCCGCACTTTCGCTTTCCGATGGCCGAGCCGCTGCACTCGTATCGCATGTTCTTCAAGCCTCGGGAACAACTGTTGACCCGAATCAAGATCCCGCGCGTGCCAATATCTGGATCATCGATTCTTCGACGAGCTTGCAAAACGCAAAAGCCTGGCGAACACGCCACCCCAAAGGACAGTTAGTGTTCATGGGAACGCCCAGCCAGAGGATCGCGTCCTGGAACGCGCTCCGTGCTGAAATCATTCGCAATCCTCGGAATTTCGAGGCCATTCGAACCGCAATTGGCCGCGTAATAGCGGCGGAATAAAGGAGCTTGCACATCATGCCAACTCGACCACTCCCACACCTGGAAACTCCAGCACCCTCGCAACGCGCCACCAAGGTTGTAAAGACCAGCGCAGGCACCGTCTCGCGCGTCGATGCAGATGATGGACCCGGAATTCGTGTCCTGTGTGTGGATGATCACGCAGTCCTGGTCGAAGGGCTGAAAGCCAAATTTGCGATCGAAGGCAGAATCCGCGTTGTCGGCCATCTCACAACAGCAGAACATCTGCTCGAAGAAGTCTCGCAATTGCGACCAGACCTGGTGTTGCTCGACATTGAGATGCCCGGCCCCGATGTCTTTGATATGGCCGATCGCATGCACCACATGAGACCCGAAATGCGATTTGTATTTTTCAGCGCCCATATTCGAGATGGCTATCTGGCAAATGCATACCAATGCGGTGCATGGGGCTACTTTGCAAAGAGTGATGATCTGGACGACATCGTCGCGGGGATCATGGAGCTGGCACGAAGCAAATCCGGGACATTTGTCATGGGACCAAAGGTGCGGCAAAGGTGTGGCGCAGCCAGACCCGCGAATTCGCGAGCACATTCTAAATCAGCACCGCCGGAAGATGCACGCCCAGCGACGCCACTAGATGCCCTCAGCGCACGCGAAATCGAAGTCCTCCACCTCATCGGCAAAGGGCTATCGCGGGTGCAGATCGGAAAAGAACTCTCCCGAAGCGTAAAGACGATCGATGGACATCAAGACCGAATGATGAAGAAACTGAAGATCATTTCGCGATCGGAACTCTTACGATTCGCGATTCGCGAGGGATTCGCCGAAGCTTGAGTCGGTCTCCAGTCTCCAGCCGCATCGAGCGTTGTCGCCATTATCACATTGATTTCCAAAGTCCAATGATGTTGCCTTCGGGGTCTTTGAGCCACGCAAATGAACCCATACCCGGAACCTCTGTGGGAGGCACAACCGTGCTTCCACCCAGTTTCCCTGCGTGGTCCAGCGTTGCCTGGAGATTCTCTACCTGAGCATAAAACGTCACGTAATTGTGCGGCTCATGACCCAGACAATTGATGTGCCCGCCAATTCCCGGCGCAGTCGCGTTCACCATCTGTGCTGGCCCGTAGTCCATAAACTCCCAGCCCAAGAGCGGACCATAGAACTTCTTCGCGATTTCAGGATTGCGACAACCGATCTCAAAATGTACTACTGGTGCGGCCAATGGAATCTCCTTGCAATTGCGCGACAACCCTCTCGCAGAAGCGAGCATACCAGATTCTTTCCCAATTGGATGCAGACTTTGCCATGAACGACCATGAATTTGCATGATTTGGGATGATCCCGGAAATCACGCGGTACTTTCCGCTATTCTTCAGCATGCTGAAGACCCGTTTGCCCATATGTGTTGTCGCAGGTTGGCTGATGTGCGGTGACGC
The DNA here is from genome assembly GCA_005776545.1 of Planctomycetia bacterium. The sequence goes on from SXOY01000196.1 coordinate 6,562, forward strand.
TTTTGGTCGCGTACCACAAGGGACACCCAAAAGCTGTGACTGGACCGCCACTGGTAACGATGCGACCATCTACAACAGCGTTGATCTCAATGGTGATGGCTTTGACGATCTTGTGTGTCTGAATAAATCCGGACAGCTCTGGGCCGCACTCAACGTGAATGGATGGAAATCGGCAGGGTGGAATGAAGTACGCCCATCAGGGAGCGATCCAATTCTGGATATCTTCGGCCACAACGAGTCCGCAAAACTGGGACGAACTGAATTAGCCCTCGTCTTCGCTGACCGAATTGAAATCGTAATCGGATCAGATGGCAAGACACAGATTCGATCAACCGAGCGTTTGCCCGATGGAGCCAGATTCATTGCCAGTGAACGCGGTGCCTCTGCAACCGGTGAAGCTGAGACGTGGCCACCGAAAATCGTAGAAATGCTGCCACCTCGCCTGGGCCTTGGCGTGACCAGCACCGACATGGCACCAGCGCTTGGTACTCCGCCACCATACCAGCCAGATGCAAAGCTCGTCGCACGCACGTTGATGGACGTCAATAACGATGGCGTCGCAGATCACGTCAACATTTATCACATGACCAAAGTGTGGAATGAACACATAGTGCGAGTCACCACGTCGCCCAACGCTGCATCCACCGATCAGGATGGTGATGCTCTCACCGATGATGAAGAAGCGACCATCGGCACCGATCCATACAACCGCGATACTGATGATGATGGCTTCCTCGATGGCTGGGAGGTCCACGGACTGCCGCGAAACTTGGATATGGGAGCCTTCATAAAACCGTACGCGAAAGATGCCCCCGAAAGCGATCACGACATGATGCTCAAGCCGCTGCGGCAGGATGTCATCGTCAATGTCTCATACTTCGAGGGCGTAAACCCCGAGCAATTCCGCGGCGAAATGCCAAGGGTGCAGGCGGTGTATCGCAAACTAAACTGCACGAATAATGACGGCACTCGCGGCATATTCGTGCACTTCAGAGAGTTGCCCGGATTCGTTTCAAAAGACGATCAGAAAATGCCGTGGTGGGATGTGGGCAACAAATATTTCCCCCAGCGTGAACGTGGACTGATGCACTGGTTGCAAGTGACGCCCTGGGGCGGCGGGCAATCAAGCGAAACCGGCGACATGGGTGGGTGCGGCAATAACTGGATGGTCTTCGCCCACGAATTCGGACACCAGATGTCGCTCAGTCACACTGGCGACTGCGCCCCGGCGTGGTGCCCCTTGTATCCATCCCTCATGTCATACGCATTCAGTTATTCATTTGACGGCGATGGCAACAA
>SXOY01000197.1 GCA_005776545.1 Planctomycetia bacterium
CAGTGGCGGTCAGCGGTGCACGAACGCATTCAGGGGGCAAGATGTCCAGGAGATTCATCGAGTTCGATCCTTGAGTCCAATGCGCCGATGGCGGCGGATAAAATCGGTGTCGGGTCTTCACATCAGGCGGCGGGAGTGTACCCCGCCAGCATCGTCCGCGGCGGAATTTGACAGTGATCGGGCCCCATCACGACCACCGCAATACCGCCGAAAATGCCCCATCGCGATACGAACGTGCCTCTTCACCGGGCAATCCCGCCGGTAAAACCTGCCGCAGACGCTCAATTTTGAATTCGTGCCACTTCGCCGCCCACTCCACAATCGCGTGATTTTCCTCGCGTTCGATCGAGCATGTCGAATACAGAATCGCTCCAGATGGCGAGAGCAGCGGCAGAGAATCGGCAACGATCTGCTTCTGAATACCGACAAGCCGATCGAGCTGCTCCTGCGATGCTCGCATGGCGGCCTCTGCCCGTCGGGCCAACACGCCAGAGTTTGTGCAGGGAACATCAAGCAGGACAAGGTCGACCTTGCCGGCAAACTCAATAAGCTTCTTGGACTCGACGATCCGCACGCCCGGGTCAGTGCCAAATATCTCACGCAGCTGCCGCATGCGATTTGGATCGGTGTCGCTCACGATCAGCATCGCATCGGGGAACATCGCCCGCAATTGGCGCGATTTGGTTCCTTGACCCGCACACACATCGGCGATGACATCAGGCCGGAAGTCTCGGATCGATTCAATCGCATCCGTGGATGAGACATCTTGGACCCAGATATCACGCCGCGCTGCCAGCAGTTTCGCCAGGTCTCGATGTTGTCCTTCGTAGAAGAACAGGCCTTCGCGGTTTGGAACCGGCGTCAAATCGAGCAGCGTGTCCTGCGAAAGCGGGCTTCTCGCGTATTTCGCGTTCAGAGTGGTGGGGGGCGAAGCGAGCGTGTGATGGGCAATGGCGATGGCCGCCGCTTTGCCGCCGTGGAACTCCGCGAGTCGCTTGACAAACCAGGGAGTCAGGCCCACTGCGGCAGCCACTCGCTCTGGTCCGGTCTCCGGAAGCACTGAACGCGAGAGGACGAGTGCCTCGCCGGTGGCGAGCGGGATCTCATCGTCCAGTGCTTTCCACGTATCGCGTTTAAGCGTGTGGCCAGTTTCATCCATCCGCCGCAGAAGGGCGACTTTTCGAAGCACCGCGTTTGTGAGCGAACCAGCACCGGGCCTGATCCATTGCTTGGCAAGTTCCACCGATTCATCAACTGCTGAGTGAGTCGGGACCTTGTCGAGAAAATACAACTGCACGGTCCCAAGCATGAGCACCGCCCGCAGCTTGGGCTCCATGATCTCAAGAGGCTTGTCGAGGCACAGCTGGATCAACCCGCCAATCGTCAACCATCGCCGCACCGCGATGTCGTACATCGCATGTGCAAACGAGGCATCGCGATCGTCCAAAGTGTCCACCTTCAGCGGCGACAAATCCAGGTGCGGGAACCGCCGGATCTGCTCCGCCAGCCGCTGAGCGACAATTGAGCGAGCATCTTTGGAGGGAGTTGCAAAGTCGGTATTTGGTGCAGAAGATTCAATCAATCCTGCGAGGATAGCGCAGGATTACACCGATGACGCAATTGCCGCACAACACCGTCTTGCAGAAAGTCGCCAGATTCGGCGGCACGGGCTTCCTTGCCCGCTTGAGAATCCGCAAAAAGCTTGCGGTACTGCACACTTTGTTCACGCTGGCACTTGCAGCAATTGTGCTGGTTTTTCTCAGGCCGGCGGTGTTGCGAGTGGTGGGGTCGGCAGAGTCTGATAAGTCGGCAGGGGTCCTGGAAGCACTTTTGCGGGAGCCAGCGTTTGGACCGAGTGATCTTCGAAGAAGCGATGTGCGTCAGTGGGTTGCGGCATTGCCGGGATTTGATGCGTCGATGGTGCGGACTGGCAATGCGCCGGAGTTGCAGATTCCTGCAGATGTCGCGGCGAGTGCTGTAGATAGTGCGGGCGTTGTTGCTCGGCTGACCGTGGGCGGGTTTGGAGCAGCGACGATGTTTCAGCGATCTACGGTTGAATCGCCGGGCTTTTTCATTTTGGTCTCTGCGCCGATTCCCGATGTGCGAGCGGAACTGACTCGGTTGTATCTGGTTACCGGGGCTGCGCTGATTGGCATGTACATGCTGGTGGCGCTTGCGCTTGAGTTGAGCATCTTGCCGCGGCATGTATATACGCCGATTCGAAGGATATTGGCGGCGGACAGGGCTGTTCAGGAGCGGCGTGCAGAGGATGAACTTGTCCCGGAAGATCAGATCCCAGCGGATGAACTTGGCGAAATCATGCGGTCACGCAATGCGGCGATTATGGCGATTCGGCAGCAAGAGGTAGCGTTGACGCATGCGCTCGATGAAATTGAGCGAGTTGCGGATGACCTTAAGCGAAAGAATTTCTTACTTGAAATGACGCGGCGGCGACTGGCGGATGCGGATCGACTGGCGAGTCTTGGAATCATGTCAGCAGGGATTGCACATGAGTTGAATACGCCGCTCGCGGTCATTAAGGGATTATCAGAGAAGTTGATCAAAGCGGGAGAGCGGGGAAACCCAACTCTTGAGCAGGCTGAGGCGCAGCTCATGCTCCGAGTTGTGCGGAGGCTGGAGCGGCTTTCAGAGAGTTTGCTCGATTTTGCTCGGGTTCGACCACCGGCCAATCGACCATCAGAGATAAATGTTCTCATCAATGAAGCGATGACGCTTGTGCGGCTGGACCGCGATGCGCAGGGCAGCGAGATCGTGAACCTGACGGCCAATCCAATTGAGTGTGAGTGCGACTCTGACCGAATTGTGCAGGTATTGGTGAATCTCATTCGCAATGCGATCGATGCGGCCCGCATTGGGCCAACAGCCAAAGACATTCGCGTAGAAGTGAAGGCGGAACGATCTATTCGCGAGGGCGAAGACTGGCTGTCTGTGACTATTACGGACAATGGGCCGGGTATTGAGCCGGAAATTCTCGCTCGATTGTTTGAGCCGTTTGTGTCAACGCGTCTTGATTCGCGTGGAACTGGGCTGGGGCTTGCGGTCGCGGATGGGATTGTCCGCGAACATGATGGGTTAATTTTGGCAAGGAATCTGCCGCATCGAGGTGGAGCGCAGTTTGAGGTGATGTTGCCGATCAAGGCTTCGAGCGCGAAAGAGTAGATCTCGCAGGCGAACGATCGGTTTGGTATGCATTCACCGTCTTGAAACTCAAAGGCCTGATTCACCAATAAAGAGCACAACCGTGACAAGACACGGAGAAAGAGAGTCTGGCGCCATGCGCCGGAGTAGCGAAAACGTGCGGCTTGCTTTGGTGTCTGCCGCGTTAATTGGTGTTGTTGGCTGCGGCATGTATTCCTGTGCCTCTTCACTTCCATCAGATGATGAAGATGAAAACGGTGGCGGATACGCTGGCGGGAGTAGTTATCGTGGCGGCTATGGCACTGGTGGATATGGCTCTGGCGGCACGAGCACATCATCAACTCCCACAGCACGCGGCGGGTTTGGCTCGCATGGCTCTGGCAGCGTTGGAGCGTAAACACCATGAACCGAATCAAGATTCAACCACGCGAGAATTGGCAAAAGACGATTGAGTCGCAGGGCTATCTCTATCACGAATCGCAAGGCGTTCAGATGTGGAATGAGTCTGCGTTCTACGAGTTGAACGATTTTGATGTGGA
>SXOY01000198.1 GCA_005776545.1 Planctomycetia bacterium
GAAGCCGCTGACTGTTCCATTGACTCATCCAGACTGGGTGCTGTTGACAGCGACAATCATGTTTATTGTGGCGGCGTTGACTGATTTTGTAGATGGCCATCTGGCACGGGCGTGGAATGCAACGTCGAAATTTGGCCGCGTGATGGACCCTTTTGCGGACAAGGTGCTGGTGCTGGGGGCGTTTATTTTGCTTGTTGGTCCAGATTTTTCGAGCGAGCGAACAGTTGATCCATTGGGGCCGCATTTTCATATTACGGGAGTCGAGCCGTGGATGGTTGTCGTCATTCTTGCGCGTGAGTTGTTGGTTACCTCATTGCGCAGCATGGTTGAATCGAGTGGCGAGCCGTTTGGTGCCAATATCTGGGGCAAACTCAAGATGTTTGTGCAGTCGGCTGCTGCGCCAGCCATCATCGTCATGGTTGCGTTGACAGATGTTCGACCTGGAACCAGCGGGCGAATTGTGGTGCTTGTCGCGGCGTGGACCGCTGTCATTGTCACCGCTGCTTCGGCGATTCCGTATGTGATTCGAGCCATCGCGGCGGCGAAAGCCAGTGTTGTTCGTGAAAAGGGCGAGGCATGATTCGGGCACCTCGCGCGATTACTACTTTTGGACTTGGTTACATGCGACCGTTCCCCGGAACGTGGGGGTCGCTGCCGCCGTGTGCTGTTGCTGCGGCGTTGATATTAGTTAATGCGGGTCCGAGTCAGGCACCTTGGATCTGGTATTCAGTATTGATTGCGTTTATTGTCTATTTTTCGGCGGCGTGTATTCGACAGGGCGAGCACGCGGAGGCCCACTTTTGCAAGAAAGATCCCTCCCAGGTGGTGGCGGACGAAACGGCTGGCCAGGCAATTGCATTTTTGTTTGTCCCCCCAAGCGCGATTTCAGGCAATTTAAGGGGACTGGCAATTGTCTTTGCTGCGTTCGTTCTCTTTCGACTTTGGGATATTTTGAAGCCCTGGCCGATTTCGCAAATTCAGACGGTTCCGGGGGGTTGGGGAATCTTGTTGGACGATATCCTGGCTGGGATCGGTGCTGGCGTTATGGTTTTAGTTGGTATTCTTCTATTTGCGTGAATAATTGAGTTGCAAGTTTGCAGGGATTGGGTCACTAATTTAGTTCACCGGGGCAATGCCAAGGTGTCCGATTCGTTGAACTTACTCATCCGATGCGCAAAGTGTCGAAAGGAAGGTATGAATTCTGCTCGCCGGACAAATCAGGCGCGGCTTGCCGCATTAGCTGGTGGCTTTACGCTCATTGAGCTATTGGTCACGATTTCGATCATTGCGTTGTTGATGGGGATTTTGCTGCCTTTGCTGCCGCGTGCTCGAGATTTTGGACGCATGGCGGGATGTGCCGCTCGGCTTCGCGGCGTGGGCCAGGCGATCACGATGTACATCAACAACAACAAAGACGCATTCCCAATTGCGAATTACATGCCACCACCGTGGTTGTCTATTCCTGCGGTTACAAAGCCGCCGCTGTATGTTGCGCTTGAACCCTATTTCGAAGGGCAAGAGGGCTACCGGTGCCCAGGGGATAAGGTTGTTTATTACACAGATTACGATGATCCGGATGCGCCCGGAACCCGCAAGTTGTGCGGCATGAGCTACACATATATCACCGAACTGAACGGGAAGAAGTTTGAAGATTCGTTTTTCATGAAACGCCTCAAACTCACGCCGTCAGATTGTCCAGTCGTGTATGACTGTGATGGGTTCAATATGGAGACGCAGGACGGTCGAGTGATTCAAGTGAATTGGTTTCACTCGCAGCGAAACACAGTTTTTGCAGATGGCCATGTTGGAAAGATCGAGGGCCCTCCGGCACGCCCACCTGAGCAACCACCGCCGCCCCCTCCACCTCCATGAGCAGCGGTTGGATAGAACATTGGTAGTCACGCTACGAATCAATCAGAATCTAAAGGAACTTTGACAATGACCGCAAATCCAAATCGACTTGATACCGGCTCGATTCTCGACGGAATTAATGTGGCTGCACCAACGAAGGCAGCACCCAGTGGTTGGGCGAAAATGAAAGCCAACAGCGTTTCGCTCGATTCAATTGAATGGACTCCGAAGCGGAAGAAAATTGCGGCGGTTGCGTTGTGCGTTGTATCGTTCTGTGGCCTGGGCCTTGGGGCATGGGTGATGAATCGGATGCAGCCACCGACTCTTCCGCAGACCGCCGAAGAGGCCATGGCGGTCATGAAGTCCGCGAAGTTTGATCGGCTCGATCCATCGCAAAAAGAAGAGTATGAAAACGAAGCAAACAAGCTGATGGCCAACATGCCCTGGGAGCAACGCCGCGAATTGTTCAAGGAAGATCGCGAAACCATGGAAAAACTCATGGAACGCAATTTTGAGGAAATGGCCAAGAAAATGGCTCGTGGCGAACAGCCAGAATTTCCGTTTGGTGGTGGCGGCGGCCCACGCGGCGATCGTCCACAAGGAGAGCGTCCACAAGGCGAGCGGCCAGATCGCGGGCCACGCCCTGATGGTGGCGGAGCTGGAGGAACAGGTGGTGGCGGTGGTCCCGGTGGCGGAGGCCCAGGTGCTGGTGGCGGTGGGGGTGGTCGAGGCGGCGATGCAAATGCGCGGCGTGACAACGGTGAGCGGCGGATGGCAAACCGAGTCGCCAAGGGCAATCCGCAATCCAATGGGCTGATGGGGCAAATGCGTCAAGCGATGCAGCAGGCTCGATCGAACAACGGTCCTCGCTGATTTAGGACTCGAAACCGGTTCACACACGGACCCAACAGGGTCCGTTTTTTTATTGCCTGTGGTTGCAACAATGGATGATGCCAATTGCAATCATGGCCGCCATGCCTGAAGAAATCGATGCGTTGAAACCGTTTATCAGGTCGGCGCGATTGCTGCGCCGTGCTGGCAGAGAGTATTTTCATGGCGAACTGTTTGGGCAAGAGACTGTGACGGTGTTTTCACGCTGGGGCAAAGTCGCTTCGGCATCAACAGCAACCGAACTCATCAACTCGTTCAGTGTTTCATCGATCATGCTCATCGGAATTGCTGGAAGCGTCAGTCATTTGAATATCGGTGACATAGTGGTCGCAACGGACTGTGTGCAGCATGATTTGGATCCACGCCCTTTTTTCCCAGTGACACAAGTTCCCATGCTCGGTATCTGTGCACTTCCCACCGATGATGCGATGCGACATTCACTTGCTGCCGTCTGCGAAAGTGCGGCAAGGGAGAGTAATCAATGGCTCGATGAAACGCTGCGGCACACGACTGGGATTACGCGTCCGAGTGTGTGGCAGGGGCGGATGGCAACCGGGGATCAGGTGGTTTCAAGTGAAGGGCAGCGATTAAGAGTTGTTGAAAATGCCCCGGGTTCGCTGTGCGTCGATATGGAATCCGCGGCGGTCGCACAGGTTGCGTTTGAGCATGCTATTCCCTTTGGGTGTGTGCGGGTGATTTCTGATGGAGCAGATGAGCGAATCGCCCATACTGTCGCGCCGTTTCTGGGCGGGCTCGCATCGGCGTACACGGTTGCTATTGTCCGCCGATGGCTGACCAGCAATCGTTAATCGCAACTCCTCGAGATTTGCCGCGGACCATTGGGTTCTGGGGTGGCATCGCGGTGATGATGGGTGTCATTATCGGGAATGGGATTTTTGCGCAGCCCACTGTCATTGCAAAGTACCTTTCAGATCCGTGGTTGGTGCTTGCGTTCTGGACAGTTGGCGGCGCGATTGCGCTCTGTGGAGCGTTGACTTTTGCCGAACTCATTGCGATGTTCCCAAACTCAGGTGGGATATATGTGTTTATTCGCGAGGGATATGGGCGGTCGTTTGCATTTGTTTTTGGCTGGACGTATCTGTTGATTGTGAAGCCATCGGCTGCCGCGGGAATTGCGGTTTTTCTTGGAACGAATGTGAATCGACTGTTTGGAGTGGACTGGAATGTTCAGCTCCAGACGGTTGTCGTTCTCTTGGTACTCACTCTTGTGAATGTGTTGGGAACAAAACTTGGGACTGGCGTCGCGATGTTGCTCACGTCTGTCAAGTTTGGAGCACTCGCGCTGATTGTTGTTCTCGCGCTTGTGATGGGGAAAGGCCATGCGGCCAATTTCGAGGCTCTCCCGGCGACGACCTCGCTCTGGACAGCCATTGTCCCGGTGATGGCGGCGATCATGTGGACATATGACGGATGGTCGGATGTGGGGGCGATTGCGGGAGAAATCAAGAACCCGCAAAAGACACTGCCTCGTATTTTCCTGATCGGGACAGTTGCCATCACCGCGCTTTATCTCGCGGTGAATGCGGTGTATTTGTGGATGATCCCGCTGCAAGAACAAGCCAAAGCAGAGACGCTTGCGACATCTGTTATTGAGATGTTGCTCGGTCCGAAAGGGGCGGCGGCCGTCACTGCACTTGTAGTTATTTCGGTACTTGGAAGCACTCAGTCTTCAATCATGACTGGCGCACGCGTGACCTACCAGCAATCGCGGGATGGACTGCTGTTTGCGTGGCTGGGGACTGTGCATCCTCGGTTTCAGACCCCATCGGTAGGACTTTGGCTTCAATGTGCGCTCTCATGTGCCGCGGTGCTGATACTCGAATCGTTTGAGAAACTGACGGGGACATTTACGTTCACCATGTGGATTTTTTATGGTCTCGCTGGCAGTGTGATTTTTATCTTGCGCATCGAGCGGAGTGATCTTCCCCGGCCATTTCGGTGTGTTGGATATCCAGTGGTGCCCGCGATTTTCGTGGCGTCAGCAATTTTCATGACGGTCCTGTCGATCAAGGTCAATCCAACTGGGACGCTGCCCTGGATTGGTGTGCTTGCCGCTGGTTTCCCCGTGTATTGGATGTGGAATCGCGTTGTGCAAAAGAAGTACCTTCAAAAACAAAGCGACCCGCGCTGAGGCACGGGTCGCTCGAATTCAGATGATTTTGTTACCTCAGCCGCCAACGGGCTTTACTTCGGGCTTGGGTGCTTCTTTGGGTTCTGCATCGGGCTTGGCTTTGGGTGCCGCCGGCTTTGCAGCTTCTGGCTTTTTCAGCTCTGGTTGTTCTTCCGGGGGAACGGTTGCAAGAATCAGATCTTGATCGACTTTGATGACTTCTGCGACTTTCTTGCTGGTCTTGATGTGTTCGTTGCTGATTCCGTAGTCAGAGAGTTTGATCTCGTACTTACAGCGAAGGGAGATGATGTCGCCCTTAAATGTCTTTTCCGCGGCGGGGTTTGTCGGGACAAAGATCATGGTGGTGTTGGCAATCTCAACATCTTTGGTGACGCCATTGATTGTCATTTCGCCCTTGAGAGTACCGGTGTAGGTCTTTGGTCCACCTTGCATTTCCTTGGTCAGTTTGACATCGGTTGTCTCTTTGAGGGCGAACGTAATGTCAGGGTTTGCTTCGGCGTTGAGCCATTCTTTTCCGAGCAGGTGGGCGTTGCGCTCGGTGATCTTGGTGTCAATGCTCTTGACTGCGACGCGCCATCCGCCGGCAACCAACTTGGCGGGGTTGTCGGCTGGGCCAGCGATCGCGAAACCAGCGATGTCATTGGCGATGCCGTCAAAGCGCTCGTTGGCGGCTTCAGAAGCGAACTTGATGCCGCGGTTTTGTGGTGTTTTCACGGAGTAGTACACAGTCCCGAGCTTTTTCTGATCTTCGGGAACTACAAGCGATTTGTTGCTTGCAGCGCGGGCTGGAACAGTGATCGGCGCAGCCATCGCTAATCCTGCAAAGGCGGCCAGTACAACAACTCCCAAAGCGTGACGCATGTTCATGAAACTTTCCTTTGATGTTGCCACCAGAGACGGTGACTTTCCAGATAACTTGATTCCTGCCATGAGTGATCTCACAGCAGGTCGGGCTAGAACCATATTCAGCAAGTTGATTCCGCACGATTTCGCATGCACGACAGATTTCGGCTACCTGAGCGGCGTACGTTCCATGTTTGACCCCTAATCCGAGCTTGGGTTCCCAGAAGCGCAGCGTCTGCGCCTTATGGGTGCGGTTTATTCCGTCTTGCGGGCCACAGCGCCATTGTGAAGCAGGCCAATCCGATACCTCCGAGGCTCGCAACGGAAAGGGCCTGCCGCCCAAATCCGCTTGGCACCAAACCTAACCGGAACTGAAAATCGACGATTTCGGCGGGTCCAGCGGCGTCGTAGAGGCCCGCTGCTTCCAGAGTCACATCAAGTTCAGTTTTTTCGAAGTTTGCGGGGTCCAGGTCGGCCCGGTAGTACTGCGTGAACCAGCGGCGACCGGTTGATTGCCAGAGCCATAACGACTGGCCAAGAACCGCTATGCCACAGATCAGAAGAACGAGTCTCTGGAACTTACCCATAGTGAGCGAATCGTATCTTGATCGTGTCTGGGTAGTTGGGTCGGTACAGTCCAACCTGTAATTGGGAAGATATTGGAGTGAATTGTGGCAGACATGCTTTGGCTCAAACTCGTGACTTCGTTCTTGACGGCGGTACAGACGCAGTTTCCTCAACCAGCGGCTGCGCCGACGCAGCCGGTGGCGGCCAAAGACAAGGCTGCACCTGAGGCCGCGCTGACAGCGGATGAGTTGTTGGACAGGCTCGAAACTTCAGATTCAAAGCTCTCGACAATTCAGGCGGATGTTGTGTACGACAAAGTGATGGTGATTGCCGGTGACCGACAGATTCGCGCGGGCAAGCTGTATTTTGAGAACAAGGCTGACGCGACTACTGGAGAGAAGCACCGCAGATTCGCCATTTATTTCGACACGTTGCAGCTTGGGGAGAAAGTGGAGACCAAGCAACAGCAGTACATCTTTGATGGCGAATGGCTGATTGAGAAACTCGTGGCAGACAAGCAGTTGATCAAGCGGCAGGTTGTAAAGCCCGGCGAGAAGTTCGATCCGCTCAAGATCGGCGAAGGACCGATGCCAATTCCGATTGGCCAGAAAAAGCAGGACATCATTTCTCGATACGATGTCACGCTCGTCGCGGCAAGCGATGGCCTTGAAGATGAGGGACTGAAGACATTTGTCGAAGGTGCATTGCAACTCAAGCTTATTCCGAAGGTGGGGGCGGATCGCGATTTCAAGGAGATTCGCCTGTGGTACCGTGTTGAACCCACGCTGGATGGGAAGCCGCTCCTTCCACGAATGGCACGAACTATTGACTCTGCCGACGATGTGTCGCTGGTGCAACTCATTCAACTTAGGATCAACCAGAAACTGGATGAAACCCAGTTCGACTCAACTTCGCCAGACCCCACGTGGACGGTAGTTGTGCATCCATTCCGCGATGGGCAGTAGATTCTGCCAGCACATGCTCGCTTATGATTGTTCATGCCGCTGCTCTCGGTGAATATCGATCATGTCGCCACGCTCCGCAACGCTCGCTACAAGCCGGGCGCAGGAGCGGGATCAATCGCAATGACTGAGCCTGATCCGGTTCGTGCCGCACATGAGGCTGAACTTGGCGGCGCGGATGGCATCACGGTGCATCTGCGTGAAGATCGCAGACACATTCTGGATACAGATGTGGAGCGACTCCGCGGATTTGTTCGATCCAAGTTTAATCTTGAGATGGCGGCGACTGATGAAATGGTTGCGGTTGCCGAGCGGCTTCACCCGCACACAGCGATGCTGGTTCCTGAAGGGCGTAATGAAGTGACCACTGAGGGTGGCCTCAATGTCGCCGGGCAGGTGCCGCGATTGGTGGAAATTGTCAAGCGGCTCAAGGCTGCGGGGTGCTTTGCATCTGCGTTCATCGATGCAGACGATGCGCAGATTGATGCCGCCAGGAGTTGTGGTTTTGATATTTGTGAGATTCACACAGGGCCGTATGCGCACGCATATGCCACGCATGGCGGCGATTTTCGCAATCCCGCTCTGATGAAAGAACTCGAGAAAGTGTCAAAGGCCGGCGAGAGAATTCGCAAGGCTGGA
>SXOY01000199.1 GCA_005776545.1 Planctomycetia bacterium
AGATAATGAGAATCACAAGCAATACAAAACCGCCAAAGCCACCAATCGCCAGAAGTTGCGGCGAATATGTTCTCGAAGTGCTTACTGCCACGGCGAACGACGCGATCCAGACTATCAGGACCACACCCTTGACGATGCATCGGTTTCGCGCCTTTGGTTGCTCTGTTTGATTCGAATCTGTTTCCAAGTGCCAAGAGGATATCCTCTGAACATGCAAACCAGTGTGGCGAAACTCTCCTCAAGAGACTCTCTCCCCCTGGCTGATAATCGCATCCGCGGTGTCGTGATTGCTACTGCTCAGGCGATCGCCGAACGATTCGGTGTTCAGATCCTGAAGCTCCAGGCGTCTGACAGCTCGATCGAGGTCGAGCTTGGGGCCAGTAAACTCGCCGCGATCGGTTTCGCCGCCGAACTTCGTCGCGTGACCAACCGCTGGGCAGAAACCAAAAATCTGCCGCACTTCTGGCCTGATCCGCCGCCCGAAGACCCGCCAGGAGATTTCCCGTTTGACGGTTCCTATGACGGCTGGCTCAAACCCAGCGACTAAGCTCTCGTCTTTGTTTTTCCCCCTAATGCCTAGTGCCTAATGCCTGATGCCTGTACTGTCCAGAGCGACACAATAGAATCCAAAAGTGAGTATTGACCTATGCCAGAATCTACACCAGAACCTATTCCACACCTCTCTAACCAACCCATTGCCACCCCCAAGCCCACCATTCGTGCAGATGACCCGGCGGTAGTCAACACGATCGACACACTGATCGAGCAGTTCGGCGGCGATGCCGATTCCTTTAACGGTCGCCTCGTCCGCGAACTTGTGCAGACCAGCTTGAAACTGATCCCGGATGGGCGTGATAGCGGCGAACTCAAGCTCATGTCCGCCGCAATGAAAGAACTTCGCTACGGCTACTGGATCTTCGGCAAATACGCACAGTCTCGCAAGGTCACAATCTTCGGCTCGGCCCGTACTCCCGAAGACCATCCCGATTATCTCGCATGCGTAGATTTCAGCCGCCTGATGGCGGAGAAAGGCTGGATGGCCATCACCGGTGCGGGCCTTGGAATCATGAAAGCTGGCCACGTCGGTCCCGGCAAAGATGCCAGCTTCGGCGTTGCAATTCGCCTTCCATTTGAAACCAACGCAAATCAAGTGATCGCCGGTGACGAGAAACTCATTCACTTCCGCTACTTCTTCACGCGCAAGCTCATGTTCATCAGTCAGGCCGAAGCAGTTGCCCTTTTCCCCGGCGGCTTTGGAACCATGGATGAAGCGTACGAAACTATGACGCTGGTCCAGACTGGCAAAACCACCATGGTCCCCATCGTCATGTGCGAAGGCGCGGGCGGCGACTATTGGCACGGCTTTGACCACTGGGTCAGAAAACACCTGCTCGAAAAGAAATTCGTCAGCCCAGAAGACCTCTCGCTCTACCACATCGCAAAAGACCCCGCCGATGCTGCCGAACACATCATGCAGTTCTACCGCAACTACCACTCCTCGCGCTTCGTCAAAGATGAATTCGTCATTCGATTGCAGAAGCCACTCACCGATGAGTCGCTTCACACGCTCAATACCGAATTCGCCCAACTGGTAAAAAGCGGATCAATCGTACAACGCGGCGCGTATGACGCCGAGGTTGATTCGCGCGAGCTACCTCGGTTGTCCTTCAATTTCATCCGTAATCGCTTTGGCGTCCTTCGCCGCTTTATCAATCGAATCAACGAGTTGCCAGCCGCATCGTCGTGAACATGAATTTCAATTCGACCATTTCGAACCTCCTCATTGCCAGTGCGATCCTCGCCGTCGCTTCCTGCGGCCAGGAAAAAACACCCCCCGCGCACATGCCCGGTGTTGCAACCCGAGCCTCTTCTATTCCACTTCCCACAACCCGCGGCATGGAAATGTACTGGTGGGGATTTGATGATGGCGGCGACGCCGCATCTCTCGCAAGGCACTTGCAGCAATATGTTGCCAATTCAGTTCCCATTTCTGAAAAGACACAACTTGCATGGCAACGCAACGGCCTTCGCATGGTCTCAATCCCGCGCGACGATGTGCCCGCGCTCGAACTGGCTCTCAAGGTCAACGGTGCTCAACGCAAGGCTATGGGTGAAGTCAGCGACTGGGCAACGCTCGCGGCTGGCCCACCCTGGACCGGTCGCCAGCAGTTGCAGATGTCAGAAGGCGAACTCGTGCTCGAGGCCGGACGACTTCGGCTGATTGCACGCGCCTGGACTTCGCCAGATATTCTCGAAGGTCGTAATGGCGAAGTTGGAATATTACGATATGTAACGCGCGTAGAAATGGCGATCCAGCACGAAGAACGCGATGAGCGGCCGCGTGAACTCTTTCGCGAACACAACGCCCTCCGCGGCATACACGAATCGGGACTTGTCCTCTCTCGAACTATCGCCAATTTCGATGTGTGGCCAAACGAGGCAGTGCTCATCTTCCCCGAATCGCCCGATTCTGACCTGCACGCTTTAGCAATCGCGTCCACCGAGCCGCCACCGACGAATGCCGATGCCGGCCCCGAACTGCCACGATTGCCGACTGCCGGCGAACTTCTGCTCGCCGGCCGCCCACTTGGCAAAGGCCCCGCCCGCCGCGCGATCATCGTGCTGATGAATGCAAAACCCGCGAGCGCGGAATAGAAACTTGGAATGCTCTGCCTTGGTTTTAGCTTGATGCCAGTTGTCGCGAGGCACCGGTTGCGGGACCTCTCTTCCGCATCCAATCGACACGTTCAACAAGGCGAGGTAAAGGCAGCGAGGTAGTCAAGGTAATCAAAGAAATCGATAATGCCATCACTGTTGAAGTCCGCATCGGGTGAGTTCTGACTGAACGCACTTACAAAGTCAAGGTAATCGAAGAAATCGACGATGTGATCTAGGTTAATATCAGCGGGACATGGGCGACCAGCGATGTAGTGATTATTGACATAACCGGGCGAAAGGGCCCCGCAGTAGATTGCAACCTCGTCAATTTGACCATTGAATGCGGCACCTTCGGTGGGCCAGGCAGTTCCATTGCCGATGAGCCAATATGGCCCACCAGTTCCTGAATGAACGCCAACAGCGCCAAAATCAACCGTTCCCTGCCATACCGCATCGATGTACAGCCTGTACGCATACACACCGCTTCCCATGGACTGGCGGATCGCAACGACATGGTGCCATTTGTTGTCATCTACACGCACGCTCGATTGAGTGCCGAAGAAAGTCCCCGGACCATCTGAAGCAAAGAGCACTTTGCCGGCGTATTGCGTGTTTCCGCTTGGGTTGTAGCCAACGACGAGCGTCAGCGAATGGTCTGAGGGACTGCAGCGATTGGTCATCACAACTCCTGCGTATGGGTCGCTGGTTCTTATCCATGCTTCAAGAGTTGCCGATGCGCAGGAAGTAGTCTCTCCGATTCGGATAGCGGGCATTGTTTCCACTCGAACATGCGCGCCGTCACCGTTCAGATTGAGCGCTTTGTTGTGATAGGCGTTGGTTCTGCCCGGCCCTCCGAAATACTCACCTTGCCAGTCGCCGCAGGAGTAGGGATCGTACCGAATCGCATCGGCAACCGTGAACGATCCGGAGTCATCAAAGCGCCAGTATGCAAGCGGACGCGGAAACAAAGTACCGGTGACAGCGGCATTGTAACTCGAGAGCACGTTTTCATCACAGGCAAAGCGAGCGGAGAAAACGCCGCTGCCCGAAGATCCAAAGAGACCGCCAACACGAACAAGTTGCTCTACATTGGGTGTACACGGAACAGTGATGCGCGTGCCATTGCCGCCGCCCACTGCTGTGCATGCAGAACTGGAAGAGCCGCATGCAGTCGCGGGGGTGTTCAAGTTATCACACGCTGAGCCGGGATACACCTGCATCGACGTGTTGATGCTCGATCCACAGGTGCTGTAAGTCACGCGACCAGACTCTTGAGGAATCGCTCTGAACCAGATGTCGTTAAACGGGGTGGGGCCACAATTCGGGCGCGTGTCTGTGATCGCATTGGAGTTGTTGAAGAAGGCACCGGATCCAGCATTGCCAACAGGGACATTGACAACCGTCGCCTGCTCACAGGAGTCATTTGCGGGGCGTGCCGGCGCAGTGACACTTAGACGAATCGAACCGAATGCGCCATTCCAACCTGAGACGCGAATGAAGTAGTTTTGGCCGCTGAACACGTTTGCGGTGATCCTGGAGGCGAATACGTTGTCGCTGCATGCCGGCGAAGCATCGTCATTGCAGGCGATGGCTGTGCCGATTGAGTTGCAGTTTGAGGTTTGATAGAGAGCGAGCGTGGTGTCGAAATCGCTGCCACAAGTGTCGATTGTGATGGTTTCATTGGCGATGGGAACAAATGAGAACCAGACATCGGGGGCATTGGCTTCGGCGGAGCATGTTCCGCTTACACCTGAGCGAGTTGCACCTTCAGTCGAGGAAACGGTTGTGCCGTAGGTGATACTGCGCGCGCCTGAGCAAAGGTCGTTTGATGAGGGGAGGACGCAGCGGAAGATGCGATCAAGGAGGTTTTGCGGCTCTCTGTACATTCCCGACACGACTGAGCCGTCAGCCGAAATAGCATTGAGTGTAACGCCGCTCCAAGCTGGATAGGAGACTTCCGCGCTGTCAAGCAGATCTGTGAAAAGTGCTGGCGGAAGCCCCTTGCGCCATATAACGGGTTCTCTATATCCAAATGGGTGCAATGCACTTCCAATGATCACAGAGCCATCATCGCTGAGTGCAGCTGGAACTGGATCCGTATAGAAGACCGGGAAAAGCGGTGCATCCAGCTGACGTGCTGGGCCATCGCCAAAAAGATAATATGTTGAACCGATCTTCCCAATTTGATAGGCACCGGTTGGAGAGGTCTTTACCACGAGCCAACTGTGCGGTATTGGAGTTACAAATGGGACAAGCCAGCTTTGGCCACTGAGTTGGCCATTGGCTTCAACATTGCCGTACGCAATACGCCGCCCGTTGATGGGAACGGTGATGCCGGCGCCGTGGTTAAGAAAACCTCCATCAACAGTGTGTAGCGGCAAGCGACTCGGGGGAGAAGTTGTGAGATCAAGCACAAATGCCGACGTGTCTGAGAGCCAAGTTCTGCAAAGGACGGATTCACCGTCACGGGACGCCGCACATAGAAAATCTCCCGCAAACAAACCGGCTGGACCCGGCATGACTTCATCATCTCTCACGCCAGGAATCCACCTGTGGATTCGGTGTAGATCGTCTATGCCGCCATTATTAACATCCCAGAGAACATGACCGTTATCCAACACGATCACGTTGTAAGGGGTCAAGACGCCAAAAATGTTGACAACAATCTCTTCGACGTGTGATGTCTGCGTGTCCCATCGGAATACGGACTCATAAAACTGATTATTGTTGGAGGCCGCGATGTAGCGACCATCTGACGACATAGAATGGCCCTGCAAGTAACGAAGATCAACGCCATCTGGCTCAGTAAATGAAGGCCCCTGCGCAAACGCAGAAGTAGAAATAAGCAGGAAAGATACCACACTGGAAATACGGTTTTCGCGGTTCGACATGATGAGATCCCTCAGAGTTCTTATTGAGAAGCGAAAGATCTGCCTCGTCGACCTCAGAAAAAATGCAAATTCACGTTCCTATCTGCGAGACAAGTCATCAACCGCATCTACGAAACTGGCTCAAAAGGACTTTTCACGCTTATAGGACTGAATTTTCCAATCGATCGCGGGACCGATAAAAGTCGCTTCGCGCTGAAATGCTCCCCACTACCTGATCCAGCGACACCCAATGAAGCGGACGTGGCATACACCCGAGCAGATCCTGGCGAAGTTCGCGGAGGCGGAAGCGATGCAGCCGGGACGTAGAGCGGTGGCGCAAGCGGTTCAGCAAAAATGTACCATTGAATGCGGCGAGTTCAAACGGGTCTTGCTGCAATTATTCAATTGACGCAACAACTGAGTTCAGATACCTTCTTGAGGCAAAACCGCGCGTGGAAGTTCACCTATCCAACACTTAATACAAAACTACCTGCAAATTTGGTAAAAAATTGACGCAAGTACGGAAAACTAGAAAAATCCACTTGACTACACCGACCAAATCCTGTATTATACTATTCATATACCAAACAAAATCGAGGTGCACCTATGAAATCACAACCATTTGACCTTCTCCAATACCGACTTCCAAGCTGCACAAACAGTTTCACCCCGCTTTTTGATCCAAAAACAACCGCTACCTTCCTCAGGTTGCCACATTGCCACGGCAATGTGAGCGAACTCGATGGCAACCTGACCAATCTACTCGTTCAAAAGCCTAGCCATTAGGAGTCTAGACGGGTTTAGGCCTCTGGTTGCCCCCTAATGCCTAATTCCTTACGCCTAAGGCCATATTCGCCCCAAATTCCTTCTCCCAAAACTTTCAACTCTTTCTCTCGCTGCTAAACTTGTCCCCCTTCTAGGAACACACGTTCTCAGCGGGGATTCCACGTCTTACACAAGGGCAGTTCGCATGGCCACTACCGGCGTCGTATCGCAAGTCATCGGTTCCACGTTTGATGCTCAGTTCCCTGAGGATCAGATCCCGGACATCTACAACGCGCTCGAAATCAAAGGCATGACCAAAGCCGGCGACCTCTTCCTCGTCGGCGAAGTGCAGCAGCACCTCGGCGGCGGCAAAGTTCGCGCAGTTGCCCTCGGTTCCACCGACGGCCTCTCCCGCGGCATGGCCTGCGTTGATACCGGCAGCCCCGTGACCGTTCCCGTTGGCGAAGGCGTCCTCGGTCGCGTGTTCAATCTACTCGGGCAGACGATCGACAAGGGCGCACAGGTCAACACCGGCAAGCGCAACCCGATCCACACCACACCACCAGAATTCGCCCAGCTCAACCCCAACACCGAAATCCTCGTCACCGGCATTAAGGTCATCGACCTCATGTGTCCCTTCGTCCGCGGCGGAAAGATCGGTCTCTTCGGTGGTGCAGGTGTCGGTAAGACCGTCGTTATCCAGGAAATGATCGCACGCGTCGCCAAGAACTTCGGCGGCTACTCAGTGTTCGCCGGCGTGGGTGAAAGAACCCGCGAAGGCAACGATCTCTGGCGCGAAATGAAGGAAGCTGAATACACCGACGCTCAGGGCAACAAGACCTGCGTGCTCGATAAGGTGGCCAT
>SXOY01000200.1 GCA_005776545.1 Planctomycetia bacterium
CAGCAGATTTCACACGGCACACAAGGCATCGAGGCAGATTATGGAACTCAAAAAGAACAAGACAACGCGTCGCGCCCGCCGCCGGATCTCCATCCGCAAGAAGATCATCGGCACGCCAGAGCGTCCACGTCTTTCGATCTACAAGTCACTCAATCACATCTACGCTCAGATCATCGACGATCTGGCTGGCAAGACCCTGGCATCCGCTTCTACCCGCGACAAGGGAACTGGTCTGGACAAGACCGGAAACTCCTCCGCCGCGGCCGTAGTTGGCGAACGCCTGGCAACAGCAGCCAAGACCAAAGGTGTCAGCAAAGTTGTGTTTGATCGCAACGGTTTCAAGTTCCACGGGCGTGTAAAAGCCCTGGCCGATGCCGCCCGCAAGGGTGGTCTGCAGTTCTAAATTGAAAGATCGCACTTCACGGCATTACGCGAAGAGGTTTATATGGCAGTTGAAATGGTGATGGAAGAATCTGGGGCAATGGACTCAACGACCGTGTTGGTCCGCCGCACGTCGGCGACTATCAAGGGTGGTCGTCGATTCACATTCAATGCACTGGTTATCGTCGGTGACCGTAACGGTCGCGTTGGCGCTGGCTATGGCAAAGCAAACGAAGTACCCAATGCTGTCGAAAAGGCGACCAAGTATGCCAAGCGCAACATGGTCACCATCAAGATGGCTGGTCGCACTGTTCCTCACGAAGTTGAAGGTACGTTCTCTGCCTCCAAGGTTCGTTTGATCCCTGCAACCCCTGGTACTGGCGTTGTCGCTGGAACCACGCTTCGCGCAATCCTTGAAATGGCCGGTATCACCGACTGCCTTTCCAAGTGCTACGGATCATCCAACGCAATCAACATCATCAAAGCCACCTTTGATGCTGTCGGTAAGATCAAGACCCGCGAGCAAACCGCTGCCGATCGTGGCGTTGTTCTCGCTGAAACCGAGATCGAACACCGTATCGAGCGCGGTGCAAAGTTCATGCCCGCTTCCTCAGGCAAGGAAAAGATGCGTGGGCCGGTGAACAGCATGGGCGCAGAAAACAAGCGTGGCGGCCGTGGTGGTCGCGGTGGTGGTGGACGTGGCCGTGGCAAAGAAGGCGGCGATTCAGCACAGGGTGCAGCAGCACCAGCCGATGCAGCACCCAAGCAGTAATTCCTTTCAGCACTTTCGTCCGTTCATACGGACTCGTAAATCAGTGAGTATTCAGCCATGATGATTCAAGATATCACAGTGAAGGCCGGCAAGTTCAAGGCCAGTAAACGCGTTGGTCGCGGCGAAGGTGGCGGTCGAGGCAAGCAGTCTGGCCGTGGCCAGAAGGGTGCTCGCTCGCGCTCCGGTCACGCACGCAAGGCAGCGTTCGAAGGTGGCCAGATGCCATACTTCCGCCGCATGCCCAAGTTCGGCTTCACCAACGCAGCTTTCCGCACCAACTTCTGGATTGTCAATATCTCTGAAGTTCTCTCGCACCCGGCGTTCGCAAAGGGTGGCGAAGTCAATATCAAGAGCCTTGTCAAGGCTGGCCTGGTGCGCGACACCTCACGCCCCCTCAAGATTCTCGGCAACATTGGCGAAGATGGCCTCAAGGTCAAACTCACCATC
This sequence comes from Planctomycetia bacterium, assembly GCA_005776545.1. The sequence continues at coordinate 1,601 of SXOY01000200.1, forward strand.
GTTGCAGAACGCGTTTCGGCTAAGGCACGTGAACTCGTGACCAAGGCTGGCGGCAGCGTCACCGAAACCGGCACACGCCGTGATAAGGTCCGCGGCATCGATCGCAATTCTGAAGACAAGTCACCCAAGAACCTCACCAAGAAGCTCAACCGCGGCGGCAAGAAGAAGCCCGTCGTTGCCGAAGAGACCGAAGGCGAGACCAAGGCTGATGACAAGAAGAAGTAATTCCATTCCCCAGTTTGAATTGATCCGGAGATTCGTTTCCGGCTCGTAAACAAACGTCTGCCCGGCTACCCTTGGTTTCCAAGCATGCCGGGCAGTTGTCCTTAAAAGAAACCGGCTCTGTCTCTGCCTCATCTGAGTCACGGAATGAAGAACATCCCGATAATCTCGACGCTTATTAATGTCTTCAGCATCGCTGAACTGCGAAACAAAGTGCTGTTCACTCTTGCAATGCTGATGGTCTATCGCATCGGTCACTGGATCCCGATTCCCGGTGTGAATCAAGATGCAATTGCGAAAGCACTCAAGAGCACCGACAGCAGCTCTGTCCTGGGTCAGACCGCACAGCTTATTTCCATGTTCTCCGGCGGCACAATTTCTCAGTCAACGATCTTCGGACTGGGTGTGATGCCATATATCACCGCAGGCATCATCTTTCAGCTGGTCGCTTCTGTGTATCCCCCCATGAAGAAACTTCAGGAAGAAGGCCCCTCAGGCCGCCAGAAGATCATGGAGTGGACTCGCTATGTCACGCTCGCGCTGTGTGTGGTTCAGGGTCTCGGATACATGACGCTCAGCGTAAACATGCACCTTGTGTACCCCGAATGGTCCAGCCAGCCACTTTGGTGGGTTCTCGCGCTGACCGCCCTCACTGCGGGCACCATGTTCCTGATGTGGATTGGCGAACAGATCGATCGCCACGGCATCGGTAACGGCGTTTCCATGATCATCATGGCCGGCATTTTGACCCAGATGCCGACCGCGCTCACGACAGTTATCACGAATTTCAAGCCTGGCGATCCTCAGAAAATTGGCTGGATCGGGCTGATCGCACTTGCAGGTGGATTTGTTCTTGTTGTTGCAGGCTCGGTGATTATGACCGTTGCGCAACGCCGCATTCCGGTGCAGCAGGCTAAACACACTCGTGGCCGCCGCGTCTTTGGTGGCCAACGCTCGTACCTCCCATTGCGTGTGAATCACGGTGGCGTTATGCCCATCGTGTTCGCTTCGTCGCTCATGGCATTTCCAAGCATCTTGATCGCCGCCCTTTCGCAGCGATTTGCGGATGATCCGTCCAGTTGGGGACACGGGCTTTTCCGCTGGCTGCACGACAACCTTGCGCAGGGTCAATTCCCTTACACGGTGATCTACATTGGGATGGTCTACTTCTTCAGTTACTTCTGGATTACCGTCCAGTTCAACCCTGAGGAAATGAGCAAACAGCTCAAAGAGCACGGATCGTTCATTCCGGGATTGCGTCCTGGCCCCCGCACGGCAGAGTATCTCGAAACCGTTATCACTCGAATTACCTTCGTAGGTGCGGCGTTCCTCTCGGTGATCGCTGTTCTGCCGCTCATCGTGAACTCTGCGATGAACATCGATTATGTTGTTTCCCAGTTCTTTGGCGGCACAGGCCTGCTCATCGTGGTATCGGTCGCGCTCGACTTCCTCCAGCGGGTCGAAGCCAACCTGCTCATGAGAAACTACTCGGGATTCCTTGCCGGCGAAGGCGAAGACGGCGCAAAACTCCGCAGCGCCCGTGGCTAGGCAGTCTTGCCTTCGGTTTTCCCTAATGCCTGATGCCTAGTGCCTAATGCCTGTACTGTTTAGAGCGACTCATTTGAATTGAACCCATGGCAATCCTGCTGAAATCTCCCGAAGAGATCAAACAGCTTGAACATGCCAACCGAGTGCTCCGAGACATTCTTGACAAGCTCGAACCGTTAGCGGGTGCAGGTCGAACCGGCCGTGAATTGGCGGATCGGTTTGAATCCCACGCGCGACAGGCCGGTGCCATACCTGCTTTCAAAATGTATCAACGCAGCTCGCAGTCGCGGCCATTTCCCGCCGCGTGCTGTATCAGCGTGAACTCGGTGCTTACCCACGGTGTGCCAAGCGATCGTTATTTCAGACCTGGCGATCTGGTGAAAGTTGATGCGGGGATCAGTCTGAATGGGTGGTTCGCCGATGCCGCGAGGACCTGGTGCGTTGAGCCAGCAGAGTCAGAAGTTCAGAAGGTCGCAACGGCCGTTCGTGCTATTTTTATGACGACGATTGCGCAGTGTTATGCGGGGAACAGCTGGTGGAACGTGCGTAGTGCGGCAACAAGAAAGGCGGAGGAGCTTGGGTGTTTCCTTGTTCCTGATGTGGCGGGACATGGAATTGGCAGAAGATTGCATGAAGAACCAAGTCTGCCACTCGCGCTCTCCAAGCCTTCAAGTATTGATGAGCTGATTCTGCGTGAAGGCATGGTGCTCGCGATTGAGCCGGTTGTTTCCACAGGCTCGACTCAGTTAGTCCGTCATCTCGATGGATTTGGCCTCGAAACCAGTGACGGTTCGATCGGTGCGCACTATGAGGAGTGCATCGCCATTCGAGCAATCGAATCAGGCGGCCTTTGCAGATTGAACGGGCTGTGAAGTCTCGGGAGTTCCGATGATCTGCTGCGGACGATCCTGCTCCACCATTCGATAATATTCGTCAAGGTTGACTTGTGAAAACGCCTGAGCCAGGATCGGATCAAACTGAGTCCCGGCACAACGAGCGATTTCTGCCTGTGCTTTTTCCCGGGGCATTGCCGCGCGGTACGCGCGAGTCGAGCTCATTGCATCGAAGGTATCCGCCACACAAAGAACCCGGGCAATCAGCGGAATGCTCTCGCCAGAGATTCCATGCGGATATCCCTTGCCGTCAAACCGTTCGTGGTGGTACAAGACCCCGGGTAGCACATCGCGAAGTTGCGGGAGGTCTTTGAGGATTCTGTGCCCGATTTCCGGGTGCGTCTTAATGATGTCAAATTCTGCTTCAGTGAGGCGACCCGGCTTACAGAGTACTGCTTCAGGAATGCCGATTTTGCCAATGTCATGCACGAGGCCGGAAATGCGGACGCATTCAATCTGTTCTTGTGAGAATCCTGCGGCGGTAGCGATTTGTGATGCCAAGAATGCTACGCGGCGAGAGTGACCACAGGTATATGTGTCCTTTGCGTCGATCGCCGCGGAAAGTGCTTCAATTGTCGCCAGGTACGCCTGTCTTTGTTCGCGATAGAGCCGCGCGTTTTCGAGGAATGCGCCAGCGTACACCGCAGCACTTTCGAGCAACCTGGTGTCGTAACTTGACACATGCGGATCATCGCCGCCTTTGTCGCCTGCGACTATTGCTCCAACAACGGTGTTGCCGCAGAGTATTGGCTGAACCACCAGTTGCGAGCCAAAGAGTCGAGCTTCGCTCTTGTGTCGTTGCGAATCGGGGTTCCCAGATTGGTTACGGGCCTCACTTAGTACGAATTTGAGATGATCATCGAAATCGGATTCAAGCTCCGGAGCCGTCCCGCTCAATATCTTGTGGAACGTGTTTTCCGTGCCGATCCCCACGTCCTCATCGGTAACTGCCGCGATCCAGGTGAAACTCAGGCAGTCTCGCAGTCTATTACAGACTACTTCCAAGAAGCCCAGTGGTTGCGTGAGATCTGTCATAGATCTGCCGATTCCATAGAGCATGTTGATCGTTTCGTAGGAATTTGAAAGCTCGCGTGTAAGTCCGCCAACCGAATCGTGTTTCTCACATACCTCCGCCAGGTCGCCAGTCATCCAGTCAAAAACCATGCATAGATTTCGAACTGACTGGTCGGTGTGAATGGCAAGTGAAGAGAGTGCTCGGCGTGTGGAATACAAATCGACTCGTGCTGCAAGGCAAGAGGCTTCGAAAGACTCAGTAGTGAGCATTCGAGCTTCGGGAGCGATGGAGAGCGTCCATCCCATGATGCGAGATCGGTTCAGTTCGGGAATGGCAATTGCCCAAAGCCCATCCTGAATCTGAGCACAGACCGTGGATGTGTTTTCCTCAAGCGACTTGACATACGTAGAAAGCTGTTTGGTGAGAAACTCGCTGCGTATCCAGAGGCCCCGAGCGCCACCCTCAGTTGGCTCGATCAACACGGTCCCCGCACGATCGAACCGCCACGCAGGAAGCCCAAGCTGGCGGCAACGCTCGCGAATTGCGATCGCGTTCACCTCAATGCTCGGATCCTGAGAGATACGCATCAGGCCGCGCTCCTCTGCTGCGGCTTGGAAGTC
>SXOY01000201.1 GCA_005776545.1 Planctomycetia bacterium
GATGCGATATCGCAATTCTCCGATTGCAGTTGCAGTGGGAGATGCGGACAACAACGGCCGCACTGATTATCTGGTGAAACCCGATGGGTATGCAGATTGGTATCTGCATCTGAACTTTGCATCTGCGAGTGTTGATTGCAACTCAAACACCGTTCCGGATTCGTGCGATATTTCCTCCGGTGTGTCACTGGACGCGAATTCCAATGGTGTACCCGATGAATGCGAGCAGGGTTGTGCCGCGGATTTCAATGCGGATGGGACATTGGACTTTTTCGATTACCTTGACTTTGTGGATGCATTTGCCAGCGGTGGTTCAGGTGCCGATTTCAATGGCGACACGGTAACTGATTTCTTTGACTATCTGGATTTCGTGGATGCGTTTGCAACGGGTTGTTGAGGAAAGGGCGTTCAAGGAGTTCTTTATGGTCCGCGATACAAAAGTTCGAGCGATTGCGACTGCCACCTGTTGCGTGGTTTTGTGTGAAGCGGGTGCGCAGACATTTCGTTACCGTGTTACGCCAATCGCCAATCCGCTTGTTGCTGCAAATCGAGTGTTTGCTAACGCAATCAATAATCGCGGCGAGGTAGTTGGTGTCGCGGAGGGGTCTCCCAACCGGCCGATTCTGTTCCGCCCTAGGATTGGAACGACGGTTCTTCCTGTGCCCACTGGCTATTCGGTGTCGACACCGACTGACATCAACGATGCGGGCGTCATCGTTGGTTATTGCCTGAGCAGTGTTGTTTCTGAGGAGCCGCGTGGATGGAAATACGAGAATGGACAGTTTTCGCTTTTTCCAGTACGGACGTTTGCTCACGCGATTAACAACAGTGGAGTGGTGGCTGGGCGCGGGTGTTGGACCTCTGCGTTTACTCCATATTTTGGATGTTATTTTTCCGATGCCCCAGGTGATCCTGCTCCCGACACATACTTTGGATCGGCCAATTCGTATCCGGTAAGTGAGTGGCGTTTTGCGGACATTAACGATGCGGGCGACATTGCGTTCACAGCGGTGTCGACAATGCCCGGCCAAGTTCGCAATGCCGATGGTTCGGTGGTTTCTATCACTGGACCGACGGCTCCGTACGTGCGGAGTTTTGTCTGGGGGCTGAACAACTCACGCCAAGTGATCGCGCGTTGGGAATACAACGTTGGTTCGCAGTATTACTCGCGCGGGTTCATATGGAGTGAAGCGACGGGGGCACAGGTCATTGGCATTCCGGGGCTGCATGTCAGGCCCAAAGGAATCAACAATCTTGGACACGTTGTTGGGGAATCCGGAGGCAATCAGAATAGTTATCTCGACATGTGGCTCTGGACACCCGCTGGCGGAAACGAGGATCTGGAACCGCTGGTCGACCCTGCGGAGGCGATCAACCTTGTTGGCGTTGGGGGTATCAACGATGCGGGGCAGATCCTGGTTCGCGGGTTGAGGTTGAATCAGGGCGGCGCAAACGTGACGTGTATTTTGACACCGGTCGTGCCGCCATGTTCCGCTGATTTCAACAGGGATGGCGTGTTGGACTTCTTTGATTATCTTGATTTCGTCGTAGCGTTTTCCGACAACCTCCCCTCTGCAGATTTTGACGGCGATGGGGTAGTTGATTTGTTTGACTATCTGGACTTTGTAGCAGCGTTCAGCGCTGGTTGCTGAGCATGAAAAGGTAGTTGCGAGTGTGTGAAGGGATCAGATATGAAAGTCAGAAATACAACGTTGGTGTCAATGGTGTCTCTGTTTGGAGCGATTGCGGGTGCTGCGCACGCACAACCGGAGTACGACTTTGTGCTGATTGATTCGTATAACGCCAATCCGCTTGCCGGCGAAACGCGAATGTCGGGGATAAGCGACAACGGGATTGCGTGCGGCGTGACAACAGTGGACAATGTGATTGGCTATCCAGGCATTGCGTGGAGTCTGGCGGCAGGGAAGACCCGCATTCCGGTGTCGAATCCAAGTGCGGTGAATAGCAGTGGCCTTGTTGTTGGGATCGGGACCGTGTATGACTTGGTGACTCAGGCGACCTATTCGCCGCCAAACTTGCCTGGCACATATTACAGTCCGAGCTTTGGCGATGTGAACAACTCCGGTATTGCAGTTGGTACAATTTCGACAACCAGTGGCTCGGATTCTGGGGGAATTCTCAGGATTCCATACATTTGGGATGCTGTTAACGGCGCGCGGACTATCTCAGTTCCAAACGCTAAGAGTCTGCACCGCATCAACAATGTGGGTGTTGCGCTTGGCTGGATGAACAATCTGATGTCGCAGGGGCCGTTTGTCGTGGACCTTGCTTCTGGTGCGTACACGGCGATAGTGGATGTATTGCCGCCGAATTTTGGCGTGGGATATCCCTATGCCAACGACATCAACGATCACGGCGAGATCGTTGGGTCACGACCCGGAACGTACCCGATCTATCGCTATGGGTTCATGTATTCATCGAGCACGGGGTTGCATGTTCTTCCGTTTCCAGGGGCTGGTTACCAGCAATACGTATCTCCGACCGCCATCAATAACGCGGGCACGATTGTGGGAAATATCTCCACTGTTCTCGCGTCACAGCACGTGTTTGTTTACAGCGAGTCACATGGACTGCGAGATCTGAACGAAGGTTCGCTGATCGCCGGAATGCCCGCAGGATACAGGCTCTATTTTGCTTCGAATATCAACAATCAAGGCTGGATCGTTGGTTACGGGCATACTGCCGCGGGCAAGATCACTGGGTTTGTTCTCAAGCCCAGAGGAGCCAGCTGCTCAGCTGACTTCAACAGAGATGGCACGCTCGACTTTTTTGATTACCTGGATTTTGTCGACGGGTTCTCCGGCAACGCTGCTGCCGCCGACTTCAACGGCGATGGCATCATCGATTTCTTTGATTATCTCGACTTCGTTGACTCATACCAAGCTGGTTGTTAAGTGGTTCAAGACAAAGGACACACACATGAATAGTTCGAAATTGGTTGCTCTCACAATGATTCTTCCCGTTGCCGCTGCTTTTGCAGGCGTTCCAACATACCGCGTGGAGTTTCTTGGCGCTGGTTGGACAGCGACGGGAATGAACGAGGGTGGCGATGCGTGCGGGAGCATGTCTCCCGATGGCACATCGCTCTTGGCTGGCGTGTCTCGCAACGGGCAGCCTTTTGAAGTGCTGCCTTTGCCGCCGGGAATGCAGACTTCGCGTGCCCACGACATCAACAACGCAGGTGTGATCGTTGGCTCGGTGTGTCCGAACCAATATGTCATTTCGCAGCCGACCGCGGCGATCTGGAGGCCGACTGCCAGCGGGTACGAAGTTGAGGTGCTGGGAACTCTGCCGGGAGATCCGTACAGCGCGGCATATGCGATCAATAACGTCGGCGACATTGTCGGCGGTTCTGGTTTCTGGGGTTGGAACCTCTCGACGGGCGTGAAATTCACTGCGAGTGGATTGGTGCCGCTCCCGGAGGGTTTCCTGGGAGGAGAGGTGAACGACCAGCGAGTTGTGATGTCAGGGCCACAACTTCTGGACCTTGACACTGGTGTAGTAACAAATGTGCCAATGCCACCGGGAAACTGGCAGGGCTTTCAGAGCGCGGATCTGAACAACAACAACGACTTCTGCGGCTACATCGCCGGAAATTCCGGGTGCAGTACTTTTCCAATACGCTATCGGCAGGGCATGGGCTGGGAATTTCTCGGCGGCTGCGGCACAACAACCAGCGCGACATCAATCAACGATTTGGGCGATGCGCTGACATATTACTACTTCGCGTCGACTGGTGTGCAGTTCGTTGGCGATGGGTATTTCATGCTTGGTAGTCTGATCGATCCTTCTCAAGGTGTTTGGAATGTGCAGCCCGGTGGAGCAAACGGGATCAATAACGCACGGCAGATCATCGCCGCGGCTCGCGAAGGCGCATCGGGACCGATCGGAGCAATTCGCCTCACGCCAATTGTGATCACCTGTCCAGCTGATTTCAATGCAGATGGCACGGTTGATTTCTTTGATTATCTTGATTTCGTCGAGGCATTTTCCAACAACTTCCCTGCGGCTGATTTTGACGGTGATGGGGTAGTTGATTTCTTTGATTATCTTGAGTTTGTGAACGCGTTTAGCGGGGGATGCTAAATGTACAGAATAACAAGAACTTAGGGGATGACAGAAGGCACGGAGGTTTCGGAAATCGCCGGCACAGGTGGTGTGCGATGGGCAACCTGTTCAAGGGTCGACTGGAGAAAAGTATGAAAGCGTCAATTAGTATGGCCATCTTGTGCATGTCAACTTCGGCTGTTTATGCGCAATCAGTATCCAAGCAGGTCTTGGCATCGTGGGATTCCCAGTACCGCCCACGCGGAGATACTCCCGCGCTCCACAACGGGACGGTCGCCTTCCTCGGCGATCAGGCCGGCCCAGACCCCACGCGCTGGGCCGTCTTCCGCGGGCCCCTCAACGCCTCCGTGCCCTTCGCGCCCATCGCGTTCGGCCATATGACGAGCGGCGACCTGGTCCCTTGGCGCACCGACGGCTCGAGGTTCGCCGGGTTCTACAACCCGATGGTCTGGGGCGATTCGGTCTTCTTCGACGCCGATCGCACCATCGACGGCATCCAAGTCTTCGGTGTCGGTGCCGTCGTCTCGAACCCCTCCGGCTACTCATTCTTTGCCCCCACCACCTTCGGCGGCCGCCCCTCGCCCGGCGCCCTCGGCCTTGTCTACCCCAACGCGTTCCGATATTACAACCATTCCATCGTTTATCCTATCTCACGCAACGCCGCGCTCCCCGGTGGGGGCACCTCCCCTATCACTGTGGCCGGACAACTCGATAGCGTCTACGAGGGCTATGCCTACGGCGGCGATCGCACCGTCCACACCATCCGCGTCAACTCCCCCTTCGGCTACCGCTACGGCATCTACGCCTGGAACCCCGCAAGCCCCCTCCTGACGATGGTCGTCAACCCCTGGACCTTCATCCCGGGTGCCAATACGCGCTTCAACGTGTACACGGGCGTTGATACCGACGGCACCAACGTCTCCTTCTTTGGCTACTCCGGATTCCTCGGGCAGGGCGCCATCGGGGGCATCTACACCGCGCCCATCGACGGCGGCCCGCTCACCACCATCGCCACCCTGGGACAGATGAGCCCCGCGGGATTGCCGTACTTCACGCTCGGCACCACCGCGATCAACGGCGACACGGTCTTCTTCGACGCGTCCCTCGGAACCGGGCCGGCTACGCACTACGCCGTCTTTGCCGCCTGCCGCGGGCAGGTCTCCCTGGTGTACAAGACCGGCGACGTGATCAACGGCAAAGTCATGTTGGACGGCCGCGTGAATCGCAACGGCGGCGATGGCAATGACCTGGTCATGTGGGCTCGATACCAGTTGCCGGGCGGGCCTGGAGGGGTTGGCGTCATGCTTCTCCACGTACATATCGATTGCATGGCCGCCTGTCGTGCAGATTTTAATTCTGATGATGTGGTTGATTTCTTTGATTATCTGGATTTTGTAGAAGCGTTCTCAAGTGGTGCGGTGTCCGCCGATTTCAACAGTGACGGGGTTGTCGATTTCTTCGATTACCTCGATTTTGTGAGCGAGTTTTCAAATGGCTGTTAAGTGGAGTGTCATATGAGAGTTGTCAATACCTTTCTAGGCGCGTGCCTTCTTGTACTCGGTGCATCCGGAAGTACGTTCGCTCAGGTGTATTCGAATGGACTTGATACGGTTGGATTTTCTGGCGTGACCGGCCCATCGAATCTGCTCTCAAGTGGCTGGACATTTCCATACGTATTCGATGCAGGGCTGTCGCATAACTGGTGGGAACAGGCGCCTCGGCATTCTGGTCATCCTGCAGCGTGGGAAGGATCAGGATTTCTTGCGGCGGGCATCAGCGTGCCGCCGTTTGGCACTCAGGCGTATGTTCAGTGGGCGATTCTGCCGCCGCTGTCGGGGCAAGCGGCAGGCCAGGTGTTGACCGGGTACATTCGCGGATTCACGGGGACGCCGGGTCCTGGTTCAGTGGAGGTCCGTTATTCGCCGACAGGCGGGACTGGCACCGGCGGCACAACATCAAGCGTTGGCGACTTTACGCAAATCCTCGATACGAACTCGAACGGGTCGATGCTCGCGTGGGAACAGTTTCAGGCAGCAGTTCCAGGAAATGGGCGCATCGCGTTTCGCTGGCACGGGACGATCAGCGGCGGGTTCTCCGGTACTTCACTTAATTTCTTTCTTGACGACCTTGTCCTGGTGAATGACCCTAATGCACCTCGCATGCCCCAACCGGGTGAGACGGTGCATTGGACACCGAGGATGAATCCGATTCGTATCAATACGCTGCAAACGGTGCCGCGTGGAGGCACACTTGTCATCGACGCTGGTGTGCAAATATTTTTTGATTCGATCGCTCTCGGAGAACCAGAGGGTGGAATCACCGCAATGGGCGGCGTGATTCGCCTTGAAGGAACTTCTGCTGCACCCGTGCTCCTTCGGCGCGGAGTGAACACCAGCAAGGTGCCGGGGATTTCGGTAGGTGCGGTTGGCTCTTTCGATTCGCAGGGCTATTACACGGGCAACGCTGGCACTTCCGGGTCGCTGATGGCGGAGTATGTGGATTCGGATGTGAGCATCGTTGCAGGAAAAAGCGCGACGCTGATGGTTCGGAACTGCTTCGTACATCGCGACGCAGAGATTGACTGGTTTAGTATGACTGACTCGCAGTTCCAAGTGCCACGCGTGCAGACTCACTTTGCAACGGCGTTGGTTCAAGACTGTGCCTTTCACAATGCAATTGCACAGTTCGGCGATTCGCTGTTCAGAATATTTGGTTGTGATTTCGATAACAGTCGATTGAACGTGATTCGTTTTCCAATCGCCCAGACGGCGGTCATTGAGGGTAACACCTTTCATGATTCACCTGTCGTTGCGCCCCTTGAATTGGATGGCTACGACGTTCACATCAGCTCTAGCAACACTTTTGTGAACAACTTTGCGGCGGTATCGCTGCGAGGCGCTGGGTTGACTCCAGACAGTGTTGTTCCAGCGACGGGCAATGTAGAAAATCGTGTGTTATTCACGGGATCTTCGAATGCCATGGACATTGTTGGCCCGATGACTCTGCCCCCGATGAGCATGCCCTATCGGCTCTGGGCCGGAATGGTGGAAGGACAGCAATTTGACTCGCGTGTTTCGTGCCTTGCAGGCACCACCATTGAGATGGACCCCGATACGTATCTGTCATTTCAGGGGGTCGCTCGATTCGAAGTGCTCGGCACTCCCGAAGCGCCGGTTCGCTTTATTCAAAGCGTGCCGGGTCAACCGTGGATCACTTTCCAGACTATTAGTAATCCGCCGCTCATTGTGCGAAACGGGATATTCGACGGCGGGATCTATGGTGTGGGAGGCGGCGACACGCGATTTACAGTTCACGACTGCGTGTTTTCCAACAACACCGAAGGCGTGCGCAGCGGCGACTATGGCGCTGCGATCATCAGCAAGTCACGATTCGTAAACAACGGCATTGGAATTCACTCGATTTGGGGCGGCGGTCAAGGCACATTTGCAGAAGGTGTCTTCTGGGAATATGGGGCGGCAAACGCGAGCGCCTTCGAGGGCAATGTTCAAGGAACTGCGGTCATGCAGCCCTATGCGAACACAAGCTGGATGCGCAACGCCTGGTGGGACTCTCCAACCGGTCCAACATCACCTTCAAATCCGAGCGGTACAGGGCAGTCGGCCAGCTTCGGGGTTGATGTTCTTCCATATCGGACAGTGGCCGTTAATTTCAATGATCATCCGCCAGTAGTTCGTGTCAAACAAGTTGCCTATCAGCGGAAACTGCGACTTGGGACAAAAATCTTCCTGCACTGGGACGCACGCGATGATGGTTCGATCGTTTCGCAGAGACTTGAGAGGCTGCCAGTGTATGGGTTTCGAGATCCAATCACTGTCAATGTGAACATTCCAACGGCAGCTCGAAGTGTGGAACTCACGCTTATTCCAGACGGATATGCAACTCAGGTCTATCGCATTGTGAGCGTTGACAATACCGGACAAGAGGGTTTTGACGATTACCACATCTCAATTGCGGAGGATCATCCGCCACAGGTTAACTTCCTGACTGATCTTTCTGGTGGGTATCGCGTAGGGGAGGAGTTCTCGGTGCGTACATCGATGGCCCCAACAGAGGTACAGCTTCACATCGATGACCAGCTAAATGACATGCAGCCCCGCGGCACGCTTGGCCTGGAGGCGATTTTCAATACTGTTCCAGCAGTAAGCACCGACTTGGCGCGGTTTGCTGCGAATTTTGGTAACGAGCCGCATTACAGCCCGTATTTCACGATTCGACCACAGATTGGATTCGGCGATGAAGCGCCGGTTATAGCGATGACATCTCCCGTTGCCGGTGAGTCTTATTCAGGAGGAAGTGTCGTTCCAATTACTTGGACCGCAAGCGATGACAGAGGGATTCGATCATTCGATCTGCAAGCCAGTTATGACGGCGGCGAGTCATGGCATGTTTTCGCCGCCGAACTTGCCGGAACGGCAGTCGGGTACAACTGGCAGCTTCCGGCCAGTACTGGTATCGCAGATGTGCGAATTCGAGTTATAGCGCGCGACTCACAATTCCAGGTAACTTCGGACGGAACAAATCGCGTGATTTCGATACTGGCTGGCGATTGGTCAGGAGTATGCGCTGCCGATTTCAATTCAGATGGCACGGTTGATTTCTTTGATTATTTGGATTTTGTAGAGTCGTTCGCCACTGGCGCAGTGCATGCGGATTTCAACGGTGACAGGGTGATCGACTTTTTTGACTATCTTGATTTTGTAAATGCGTTCAGTGTTGGCTGCTGAAAGGAACTTTCGATGAATTTTCCAATTGTGTCTGCCGTCTTCTTCATACTGCTTTCGACGATGTCCGAGGCGCAGCTCGTCGCCCAATCTCCATCTCCCACCGGCCGCAACCTCGGCGGGGTCGCCTTCAACTCACCGACGCACGGGTTCATTGTCGGTGACAATCATCATTTGCTTGAGACCTTTGATGGTGGCGAAACATGGATCACGCGGATGGCCACAGAGCTTTCATCCGACCCGTTCTACACAATCACTTTCGCAAGTCCAACGCATGGGTACCTGGCAGGGAACAACCAGGATGCGTATCGCACGGTGGATGGCGGGGCAACTTGGATCCAGATGAACAACTTTCTGGCTGGATCGGTGCGTCGGTTTGACTTTGTTTCGCCGACGATCGGTTACGCTGGATACAACGGTGCGATCACTGCAACGACCGATGGTGGGCTTACGTGGAGCATTCGCGGCGCCTACCCAGATGCGGTCATCACATTCGGAATGGACTTCCGCGATGCCAACATGGGTTTGATTGCTGGCATTCGTTCGACCCCGCATCATGATCAGGGTATTTACCGCACTACCAACGGCGGCAGCACCGTAACGCCCGTTTCTGATGCCAACATCAATGCTGTTCTGTGGATTTCAGAGACGTCAGCAATTGCCGTTGGACAGGACACGTGTCTGCGATCTGATGATGAGGGCGTGACTTGGTATCAGGCGGGCTTTGGAATCAGCACAGGCCTTGCCGCGATTTCGCGTGCGGGAAACAGCAACGTGATCTGCGGTGTCTCAACTGGTGGCGATATCTGGAAAAGCCCTGACCTGGGGTTTTCGTGGTATCAACTAGTTGAAGGTATGGGAGTGTTGCCGGCAGATTGGGCAATCACCATGTACGATGAGAACACTGGATACGTTGTCGGTGCCAGCGGCCTGACGTATCGAACAACCGATGCCGGCGAAACCTGGACGCTGCTCAATAACGGATGCGGAGATTCAATCACTGATATCGAGTTTTTCGGAGAGAGCTTTGGAATTGCCGTCACCAATCGTGGTTACGTGTTTCGTACATCGGACGGTGGCCAGCATTGGGATGTCAAGATACTGAAAGTGACTGGCCAGCAGTTCGGCCGAGCTGAAGGATTGGATTCAATCTCGATCATTGATCAAGACAACATCGTTGTTGCGGGTCTTGGTGGCTTGTGTTTCAGGTCCTATGACGGTGGTCACTCGTGGTACAACATTGGATATCCCGGAGCGCTACCGGGAAGTCTCTCGATCAACGATGTGAAATTTGTAGATAGTCTCACGGGCTATGTCACCGGAATGTTCCCCGGCGATTCCAATCTGTATGCCACGAATGACGGTGGTGCATCATGGAGCGAGGTTCCGGGACCAATGGGACTTGGTGCCGCAGTTGAACGCAAGGGCGATCGCATCTGGGTCGCTGTTGCATCAAACGTCATTGATCGCTCGTTCAACGCAGGTCAAACTTGGACCCGCACTTTTGTGCCCGGAGCCACGTTCTACATCCAGGACATGCAGTTCTTCGATCAGAATGTCGGCTATGCGGTTGGTACCTATGGCAACATCATTAAGACCACCAATGGTGGCGTGTCTTGGACTAGTCTGGCGCGATCAGATCTGGAAAGTTACTACTCGCTCACAGTTCTCAGTGCTGCAGAGGTGTGGATCATTGGTGCACGTGGCCCCAACGCGCCTATTACATTTCATCTGCACACAACCAACGGCGGTGCGAGTTGGACGCGAACCGATGTCCCGCTGGGGTATGCCGAAGATCTCTCCAGCATTCACGCCAGCCCCGCTGGTCGAATCTGGCTTGCTGGTGGTTTCGGTAAGATCCTCGCCAGTTCTCCCACGATCCCGTTCCGCATGAGTTTGCCTGATGATGTGCCTCCGAATGTAACGAATAACACACCGGCGACAATACTGGTGCGAATCGTGCCTGGAGTTCAGACCGTTGTTCCTGGCTCGCCCACCATGTGGTTCCGTCCTTCACCAACAGACATTTATCAGACCATCGCGCTTGTGCATTTGGGAGGTGAGGACTATCAGGCAACGCTACCTCCATTGCGCTGTACAGATACGCCACAGTTTTATTTTGAGGCATTGGGTTCGGGTGGTGCGAGAATATCACTTCCTGACAACGCGCCCACAGTCGTTCTCTCAACGCGTGTTGGTACCTATGACCCTGCTGCCACACTTCTCGATGTCGGATTTGAGAGTGGGCTTCCAACTGGTTGGACCACAACTGGTCTCTGGCATGTTTCATCAACCTGCGTGCCGCCCGCGGGATCGTGCGGCAGCGGGGCACGGGCGTATTACGGACGAGATGCAACATGCACATTTAACACAGGAGCTACTACATTTGGCAGCCTCATCAGTGCGCCGATCACCCTCCCCGCACTTCTTCCTGGGCAACACATTACACTTTCGTATTGCCACGGACTTGATACTGAGAACGGCGAAAACGGTGTATCCGACTATGA
>SXOY01000202.1 GCA_005776545.1 Planctomycetia bacterium
CGAAACCACCAGCGCGGTACTCGTCGAGCGTGCCAGCCCGGCCGAAGTCGTCGTTGGTCAGCTCACCGAATACACTATCAAAGTCACCAACCTCACTGGCACCACGCTCAAGGGTGTCTCGGTCAATGACGAGTGCCTCGAAAACTTCTCGATCAAAGAGAGCAGCCCCGCTGGCATGGCTCACGGCAGCACCACCTCCTGGAACCTGGGCGACCTTGCTCCCCACGAGTCCAAGACCATCACCGTCCGTGGCACTCCGACCAAGGCCGGTTCCTTCACCAGCTGCGCCGATGTCAAGTGGAACAACCTGCTCTGTGCAACAACCGCCGTCGTCCAGCCCGCCCTCGCCATCACCAAGATCATCACTCCTGAATCGATCTTGAACTGCGGCACGATCACCACCACCATCGATGTCAAGAACACTGGTTCAGGCACCGCCAGCAACGTCGTCATCACCGACAACCTGCCCGCCGGCCTCACCACCAGCGATGGCAAGTCCTCAGTCACCATCAACCTCGGCAACCTCGCAGCCGGTCAGTCTGCATCACGCCCGATCACGCTGAAGGCCGCCAAGACCGGCAAGTTTGACAACATGGCCTCAGTCAAGGCCGATGGCGGACTCTCCGCTAACTCCGCGACCGTTTCCACCGTCGTCAAGCAGCCCGTCCTTGCAGTCTCCTGTGCAACCGACGGCAACGTCTACATCGGCCGCGATGGCTCAGGCTCAGTCACCGTCAAGAACACCGGCGATGCCTGCATCGATGATGCGAAGGTCACAATCACCACCAACGGTACAGCAACTAAGGCTGAAGGCGGCACGGTCGCAGGCGCCGGCGCAACCTGGAACGTCGGCAAGCTCTGCGGCGGCGAGACCAAGACTCTCAAGTTCAGCGTCAAGCCCACCGGCGCAGCCGCGGTCAATATCACCGCCAACGCCAGCGGCACATGTGCTGCAGCGGTTCAGTCAGCCTGCACTTTCAATGTCATCGGTACACCTGACATCGGCACCGGCATCACAGACAACGACGGCGTGATCACCGTCGGCCAGCCCCACACTTACACCTACTCCGTCGTCAACCAGGGCCAGGTCGATCTGACCGGCATCAAGGTCGTCGGCACACTCGACGCAACTTCTGACTACGTCGGCACCAACTGGGCCATCGCACCCACCGTCGCCGGCAAGACCATCACCTGGAACGTCGGCACCGTCAAGGTCGGCGAGCGCAAGACCTTCACCATCACCATCAAGGCCACCGCTGAAGGCGAACACGGCATCGAGACCGTGACCAGCTGCAACGAATTCAAGCGCACCGTCCGCAACGACGAACAGGTTAACTACATCAAGTAATTCGATCAGGTAGGCACTAGGCACTAGGCATTTGGCACTAGGGCAGGATACAGCAAAGACACAAGGCCCCGGAATCTTTTCCGGGGCCTTTTTCGTATTTGATTCACTCAATACAACTTGCACAAAGACGCCAGAATGCAAAACAAGGCAATGCGGGTGCCACAGAAGGCCCAGACCTGCCCAGACAATGGAGAAAGAAGTGACACAGTTGCAGGAGAGTGCAACGATGGTGGCCCACAGCTTCCGACTGCAACACAGTGAGTCTTCGGGCCCTATCGCTTGCCGTCAGCACCTCTGTTCCGGACAACTTCGCCCGGTTTGCCGAAAGGTGCCGCACTCAGGGCATGTGGTTGAGGCAAGAGTCGAAACGTCATACCCACAGCGCCTGCATACCCCGGGCTTCGCCGATCTCCGCAGTCGACCCGCGCAAAAAACGGCCACTCCTGCTGCGGCACCGGCCACCCAAACAAGCGGCACAACGACGCACCACTGTGGCGCCTGCGAGTTCGGGTTGTAGGCAGGTAGCCACACGTGGTAGGCTGGTAGCCAGAAGATCCGACCCCGCCGTCGCGCATCCACCGCGTGATAGTCCCAATATGCCTCACCCTCAAGCCCGACCTTCACGGCAAGACCCCCGCGGTACACGGTGATCCCCCAGTTGCCGTCCGTCCAGATCGGCAAGGAACGCCACATGCTGACGATCACAAGCCCCAACAATACAAAACACGCCACTGTCGACAGCCTCAGAGTCGCTCGACATCCAACTGCGTGGGTACTCAGCATCCCATGATGGTACACTCTCTGGATGCAGGCAGAACGTTGCGTCTCGCACACGCTGGCGATCAACCGTCATTGCACCTCAATACGCTCTCTCGCCAGTGCCGTTAAGCCTGCCACGATACACGTTGTTTCACATTCCTGAGTATGACCAACCTACACGGGTTTCCGCGCCGAATTCAAAGCGGGGAAGACAGGCTTGGCCTTGGCTCCCCTATGTTGCCTGTACCGTCCCAACCAACTCACTTGAACCGAGAAGTCTCAGTTCTTAATGGCCCGATAGATTCCAGATCGAGCGGCTTTGAAGAACTCTGTTTTCGGTTCGCTACGCGGGCCGAGTTGGGCGTGCGCTGAATACTGCAATTCGACCACCAGCGTGTCATCTGGCGGCGGGCCGTGGCGGAATTGCTCGACGCACTTGATGATCGCCATTGGCCAGTCGGAAATTGAACCCGGGCCGCGTGAGATCAACGAGCGGATGCCAGCGATACGAAGTTGATTGCCATCGCGGTCGCGGCATTCAAACGCCCCATCGGTATATGCGATCAGGCGATCGGCGGGCATGAACCGGTGTGAAATCATGGCCGAATCAAACTCTGCATCAGAAACCGCGCCCAGGATCATGGCGGTCGAATGAAGTTCCTCGATCTCGCCGTTGGCTCGATAAATGAAGGCTGGCGGATGTCCGCCGCTGGCAAATTCGAGGACGTTGGCAACCGAATCCACACGCACGCACAGGCCGGTGACATAGACCCAGTGGCTCGCAAGCGTCAGGTTGACGTATCGATTGAGCAGCCGCAAAACGTGGCCGGGATCGCTGTTGGGTTGCTCGGCGTAGATCCGCTCAAGTTCACCGTGCAGGCGATTGACTGTCAGAGCCGCGGGAATTCCGTGGCCGGTGACATCGAGGATCACGATGTTCAGACGCTGGTTGCCCGCTGGACCCAGGGTGTGTTTGCAGAAGAGATAATCGCCGCCGATCTGTCGCATGGGTTCATAGGCGTAGGTGAGCGAAATGGCCTGATCGCCAATGGGCGCGGGGAACAGCGATTCGTGAATGCGCCTCGCATCGACAAGCTCGCGGTGCATTTCGACGTAGCGACCACGCATCATGCGATTGAGCACACCCTCGCGGAATTTTGAGTCGCGCCACCAGACGACCAGATAGCCCGGGATTCCAATCGCCGGGGAAATCGCGATGACCGTCAGCCCCGCGAGCGCAATATATCCGCTCGCACCGCCCACGATCACGCGCGTTACATAGATTGCGACCAGCGCGGCATTCAGCAGCAACAAGGGAATCAAGGGCCGAATGCACTCTCGCGGAGTGAGCGGCAGAAACAGGCAGGCCAGAAAGTGCCGACCGAAGATCGAAAATGCTCCGACAAGGCCGACGCCAATGGCCTTAAACGCCGCGAGCATCGCTTGCTGGCTGGCCCCATCGCGAAACTCTTGAGAAAGGTCTTCCTCAAGCGAGGGCTCCGGAGTTTCAGAATCTGCGGTAATATCTTGTGGGTTCGGCGACGGCGGGTTGGCGCTGGAATCCGGAACGGGAGGCGGATTCTCTTTCGGTGTCGTTATGGTCGGGACTTTAAGCTCGGTTCTTTTCGCTGATGCAGTGCCGCTCTGTTGCCGGGTCTCAGCAGCCCTTGCTCTCGCGTTCCGGATAATGGTTTCCATCTGCCCCATGGCAAGTGGACCAGCTAGAAGGTTGAGTATTCCAGAAATAACGATGAGCCAGAGGCATATCTTAATGAGTGGCCAGCGAGTGGATTGATTGAGATAAACATAGATAAAACTGCCCGCGAACAGCGTCGCGCCAGCGCCCGCAAAGAACAAGCCGAGAATGTGCAGGAACGGTCCGGCCTTATCGGGAGACCCAAAGAGCAAGCCGCCAAGAAACACAATACCAGTGAAGCTGGCAACCGTGCCGGTATACCAGAGAAATCGACGCCGCAGAAGGTGCTGGCGTTCTACTTCGAGTTCTGCCCCGAATTCGGCGTTCAACTGAGATGGGTCGGGTTTCGCTGCCACGTAGAAGTAGTGTATCGTATTTCAAGCCGAGATCACAACCGGCTATTCCCCGGTTTCCAGAGAATATCCAAAGTACCGTCCTTATTGGCGTTGCGCGAAAGTACGAATAGCAAGTCACTAAGTCGATTGAGGTACTTGATAGATTCGGGATTGACCAACCCGGGTTCTGCCAGCGATAGCGAGATAGCCGTTCTTTCGGCCCGACGCGTAACCGTGCGAGCAAGGTGCAAGGCGGCGGCCAATGGGCTTCCGCCGGGCAAGACAAAGCTCGTCAAGGGCTTGAGCCTGGCGTTGAACCGATCAATCTCGTTTTCCAGACGGATTGTCTGAGTAATGACAATCCGAAGCACCAGCGTCGGGTTTTCTGTGGGTGTAATCGGAGTGGCGAGGTCAGCCCCCAAGTCAAACATGTCGTGCTGGATCGACCTCAACAAGGTAGCGATTTCCAGGTCGCTCGCCCGATCAGCCTCCACCACACATAGGCCAATGGCCGAGTTAGCCTCGTCGGCATCCCCATAGGCACACACACGAGGAGAGTCCTTCGAGACCCGAATTCCCGATGCCAATCCGGTGGTGCCGTCATCGCCGGTTTTGGTGTAAATTCTGCTGAGTCGAATGCTCATGGTGTACTCTCCAGACGAACCAGATCAAACCAAACGCGAGTTCCGGTACAGTAGAAGCGAACTGTAGAGGACAACAGTAGAAGGTAGTAATGCGAGTCAGGGAAGATGGAAAGCCCGTGGTAGTGCAAGCCGCAATTCGTGGAATGTTATCACAATGGGTCATGCGGCCGCAATTAGCAGCACCCACCGCCCCACTACCTACCCGTATTTTGGCTGCTCGCGGCGTGCAAAGCGAAGAGGCTTTCCTTTCCCCTTCAATGTCGCACCTGCACGACCCGAGCCTGATGCCGGGATTAGACCGTGCTGCAACGCGACTCGTACAGGCCCTCAAGAATGGAGAGAAAATCGCGATTTACGGCGATTACGATGTTGATGGGATTACGGCAACAAGCATCCTATATCACACGTTCCTGTGCCTCAGCCCCCAAGCGAACATCACAACCTATGTGCCCCATCGAATTGAAGAGGGATATGGCCTGAACGCCGACGCCCTTCGCCAGCTCGCAGATGAAGGCGCCCGTGTCATTGTGACTGTAGACTGCGGCATTACCGCAGCCGGCCCAGCCCAGGCATTGCGAAAGCACGCTGGCGACAAGGTTGATCTCATTGTTACAGATCATCACAACTTGCCAACGGAAGTCTCGGGGTTTCCAGAGGCATTTGCCCTTGTACATCCCCGCTTGCCCGGAAGTGCATATCCATTCGGCGAACTATGCGGCGCGGCTGTTGCCTACAAACTCGCATGGAGAATGGGGACGCTGTGGACCGGGAGTGCCAAAGTTCCTGACGCCATGCGCACGTTGTTGATCGAACTACTCGCACTCGTATCAATGGGAATCGTGGCTGACGTAGTGCCGTTGATCGGAGAAAACCGTGTCCTTGCATCGTTTGGATTGGCGCGAATCAAGAACTCTCCACTTCCAGGGCTTATGGAACTTATTGCAGCGAGTGGACTTGATGGGGAGAAGATCGCCGCGGAAGATGTGGGTTTCAGGCTCGCTCCGCGGCTGAATGCTGCAGGGAGATTGGGCCACGCTCGAGAAGCTGTGGAATTACTGACAACTGCTCGCGGGCACCGTGCTCAAACAATTGCATCCGAACTCGGCACTCAAAATACGCGGCGGCAGGCCGTGGAAAAGAGGATTGTCGAATCTGCCATTGAGCTTGCGACAAGGCACGGCATGACGCAGTCCGGGCGACGGGCGATTGTGCTGGCATGCGAAGACTGGCACGCGGGCGTTGTTGGTATTGCGTGCTCACGCCTCGTCGAGAAATTTCATCGACCCGTCCTTCTGCTTGGAGGAAGCGAAGGACACTTCCATGGTTCTGGACGAAGCGTACATGGCTTCAGCCTTGTGAATGCTCTGCAAGAGTGCAAACCACTTCTGGAGTCTTTTGGCGGGCACGATATGGCCGCGGGCGTCAGGGTTCACAACGAGAATTTTGCGAAGTTCCAGGAAGCTTTCATTGCAATTGCAAATCGCGAACTTCAAGATGATCAACTTCTGGCGAGCACACAATTCGATACCGATGTGGTCGCGAGCGAACTGACACCAGCATCACTGCTGGACTTAAAGCGACTTGAGCCGTTTGGCCGCGACAACCCGCGCATTGTGGTACGCCTGAGGAACGTAAAGCTCAATGGCAGGGCAGAACTTATGGGGCAAGACCTCAGCCACCTCTCTATGCGTGTTGGTACAGAGAACCGCTTGATGCGGCTTGTGGGCTGGCGAATGGGACATCTGGCAAGCAAGATTCCCAGCGGCGCGTTGCTTGATGTACTCATACATCCAAAAATCAACGACTGGAACGGGAAGAAAAGCGTCGAGGGCGAGCTGGTCGATTTCCGACTCCACTAAAAACGCACAAAGGAGCCAAACAGGCCCCCTTTGCACGATACTCCATTAATTTCGGTTTTCTCAGCGTTCCGGAGCCGCCGCGACTGGTTGACCAACCGTGCCCAGCAACTGGCGAGCCTGAGTGTTGTTTGGATCGAGCGCAAGGAGGGCATTGAGCGTCTCCTTTGCGGCATCGGTCTGCTGCATTTCATCTTGCACGATCGCAAGCAGCAAATAGGTCTCTGCATCGGCCTTGTAGCCCAGGGCCTGATGAAGGTTGATTTGTGCGGACTTGAGATCACCAGTGCGACGCTGATAGAGAGCGCGAAGCACATATCCCTCGCTGCGATTTGGAGCAACTGCAATCGTGCGAGCTGCAGCAAGTTTCAAGCGACTGTTGTCCTTAAGCATGAACGAGACATTACCAAGTCCGATCCAGCCATCAACATCGGCCTGTCCTTCAGGGCCGCTGGTAAGCTGAATGAACAACTCGCGGGCATCCAGCAAACGATCAACCTTGACGAGACATTCCGCACGCAAATGCTTGAGATCGCGGCGAGTCTTGCCCTTCTCAGACTTCAATAACCGCTGAAGGTTGAACTCCGCATCCGCAAATTGGCCAACTGCCATCTGAGCATGCAGGAGATCTTCAACGATACCGGTGTCCTCTGGAGCGAGCAAGCGTGCTTCGTTGAAGTGGTTGACAGCAGATTCGGGGTTCTTCTGGATCATCGCCAGGTGGCCAAGGGTCTGACGGACCCCGGCGTTGTGTTGGAATTTGTCGCCGCGGGTCTGCAGGAAAGCAGCCGCCTCATCAATTCGATTGAGGTCTATCAGAGTCTCAGCGGCAGCAATCAGGTACTGAGCATTTTGAGTATCAAGGTCCGCGGCCTTGGTGAAGAACGCGAGGGCCTCTTCCTGGTGGTTGATTCGTTCAGCGATGAGTCCCTGGTAGTACTGTGCCTCAACGCTCTTCTCATCGACTTTGCTCGCCTGCTGAAATGAGGCGACTGAGCCTTCGAGATCGCCCTGTTCAAGCTGAATACGACCACGGAGAATATACGACTTGGGCATATTCGCATTAAGAGCGATCGAGCGATTGATGGCCTTGAATGACTTGTCGAGGTCGCCGCCAAGATAGGACTGCTTGGCAATTTCAAACTCTGTGGCGGCCTTAATTCCCTCAAGCCGCTGTACGGCGAGGTTTTTTTCGACTTTCGTTCCCTGGTGAACTGAATCACATCCGGCAACAAGAACAACGGACGCAGCGATAGCCGCGAAATAGCAAACCTTCATATCGAGTCTCCTGGGGTAAGGGGACAAATTGTCGAGGCAAGCGATTCCCTCGCCGCTAAGCGAGGGAATCGGGAGAGAGCGAAGTGATCAGCGTGAACCGGTTTCGTTTTCGATCGGTTCAGCGGGTACGCTGCCTACCTGCGTAGAAGTGGTATCGGAGGGGACGAATGGAGAGTTGAATTGGGGGAACCAATTCCAGGCAGTTGTGAGCGAGTAGTCCCACAATGCTGCCCAGTCTTGCGCGGTGGCAGTCGCTGCGTCAAAGGTCCAGTCCTGAAGGATGACGCCCTGGCCGGCGAAGGCGACGGCGGTCTGGGCTGTTTCTTGAGCAGTTCGGTCAAGTGAAGCGGTGCCGGGAGTTGCAGACTCTTGAGTTGTTGGCTCAGTTGCTGCATCGATAGTTGTGGTTTCGTTGGTTGTGTTAGTCTCTGTGTTCACCGTCTCTGATGGGGTAGCCACCACCACTGTGTCGGACAGAACTTCTTCAAGTGCTGCCGTTGCAGTTGTATTTGTGGTATCAGTGTTGCTCTCTGTGGTGTTCAACGACTGTGTGGTTGATGATGTAAATGGAGCGGGAGTTGGAACGCCTTCGGCAGAACCGGTGCGCTTCAATGCCTCTTTGCTCATGATTGAGTCGAGCACGGAACGTGTGGGTAATGCTGAGGACTTGCCCGAGATCTTCTCACGAAGCAGAACTGCTTCGGGCTGATTGGGGTTCATCCGCATGGACTGATTGACCTTCCACAGGGCCTTTTCAGTGTTTCCCTCAGCGGCAAGGCGTTCTGCCTCAACATTGAGTTTGCTTGACATGCGATCGCGGCTCCACCAGAGCACGCCCTCGCGGCTGCCAGTGCGAACCTTCTCAGTCCAGTCCTTGCCCTTGTTTCCAACATCAGCCATCAAAGCGTCGTTGACGATTGACGGAGTGATGAGGAAGATAATTTCGTTGCGCTGAGTAGTATCTTCCTTGCCTTTGAAGGCGTTTCCGACGATCGGGATATCACCGAGCCACGGAACCTGGCGTCTTGAACTTTGTGTGCTTTCGCGGAAGAGACCGCCCAAAACAATCGTCTGGCCATCGCGAACCATGACATTGGTCGTAAGTTCGTTGGTGATTTCATCGGGAATGGTAACTGATGCACCGGTGGAATCCTGAGTGTCACGAATGACAGCTTCAGAAACCTGTGGCTTGAGTTCCATGCGGATCAAACCATCGTTGGTCACAAATGGGCGCACATTAAGTTGCGTACCAGTATCCAGGAATTGCACGGTTTGCGTAGTCGTGGTATCGGTGCTCGTGGTATTGAGATAACCGACCTTACGACCGACGAGCACTCGAGCGGGCATGCGATTGAGTGTGAACACCTTGGGATTCGAGAGAATCGTGGTGTCGCTGACTTCATCGAGCATCTTGATAAAGACTGCGAAGTCCTTGGTGGTGACACCGATCTTGAACGTGCCTGCGCCAGCCGTGTTACCCGCTGTTGACTGCACGCCCTTGCCGTTCCCATCGCCAGGCAGCGCGACCTTGCCGCCAGAGATGGTCTCGCCTGCACCGGCGATCAAACCATCGACGACCTTCAGCGGGCCGGGCTTAGCAAAGTCCAGGAAGTCCATATCACCAATGAGTGAGAAATCCACGCCAAACGCATTGGACTCTGTGAGTGCGGTCTGGAGAATCGTCGCCTCGATCAAGATCTGAGCGGGGCGGCTGTCCATCTGCTTGACGAGCTTTTCAATTTCCGCGACATTTTCTTCGTAATCAAAGACCACGATCTGGGCCATGCCAGCGTAATCGTCTTTTCCAGTCGGCCCCGAGCTGCCCACGGCATACACATCAGTCTTGCCATTGGTCTTGATCTGCCCCTTTTCTGAAAGCAAGGGCTTGACAAACTCCGCTGCATCGACCGCGGTCAAGTAGTTCAATGGCAAAGTCTTCCACACGGTGAGGCGCTGAGCCGCTTCGATCGCGCGAAGCTCTTCGAGTGTATAGACATAGATAAAACTGTCTTTCTCGATGTATCCATATCCATTGACATGCAGAATAGCATCAAGTGCCTGGTAGAAAGTCACACCGTAAAGATTGGCTGTGATTCTCGCCGCGACATTCTTGCTCGCAACAATGTTGCGTTCGCTCTGAATGCTGAGCATCTCAAGCACATTCGCGAGTTCTTCATCGTTCACATGCAGATTAACGACATCGGTACCAGTGATCTCAACTGAGCCTGCTGGCTTGCCCGGTGCAGTCGCGGCGGGGGTATTGGTCTTGGACATCAGACCCTGGTCCGCGACGGCTGTTCCAGCTTCCACTGGTGGTTTGCCGCCTGGATTCGATGGATTGCCGACATTTCCCAGCCCGGTATTGGCCGCGCCATCACCTGCAGATGCGGCCGGAGTGGCTGGAGCAGCGGCGGGGTTTGCCAGAGGATTAGCTGGGGGTGCGACCTGCTCTGGGGCAACTGCCATTGAGTTCGCCGCTCCGGCAAACATGAACAGTGCTGCGGTCAGCGTTGGAAACTTCGACATTTTGTGGGACTTACTCATGAATCAACCTCATCTTAAATTGAATTCCTGGAACACAGCCGACCGCCGAAAGCCCACGCCTGCACTTTCGACTGTCACGAACAACTCACCATGAATTTCGACATTGTGAAACTCGGACTTAGGGGTATTAGCAAGATCGGTGCAAAGTTCCCAGAGCTTCCAAAGCCTCATATCAAGGAATAAACCCAACCCCCGTTTCCGGTGACGCCAAGAACACACAAAAACAAAGCCCTGCATGCGGCAGAGCTTTCTTTACTCAGCTTTCACAATTTCATTTCAGTGAGATGGCGAATTGACCGGAGCGTTCACATTGGCTTCCGGAGATTTCTCAGTCGTTTGCACTTTTGATGAAGGCTTTTCTGGTTGTACTTCCGGAACTGCATAGGCACTCCGCGGCATTCCTGTCACCAGCCGGAGCTTGTACCAGATAAACAACCCTGCCGCCAGAACACAGCTTAATCCCAGGACAAATGGAGATCGTGCATGAAACCAATTGCGATTGTTGCTGGAACCTGTTGCCATAGCGCTGCGCTTCCTTATGACCCGCTGACGGAAACTCTCCCGGTGTAGCCCTCAATGCTGATCGTGAAAGTCTGACCGGAGCCTGTGATCACAATCTGGCCGGTGGTCGGTGCAACATTGGAAGTTGCCGACAGCACTGGGGATCCTTGTTCATCAAAGATCAGCAAGTTGGCGTTTCCGACCGAATTTGCAAATGAAACACTTGAGATCACAGCATCGCCCATAGATGCATCAAACACAGTTGTCTGAAACGCCATTGACATGGTCACCGTTCCGGAAGCAGGCATGTCAATCAGGCCATAAGCCTTTTTGGCCGGATCAAACAAGACCGCCACGGAACGCTGGTGCGCAACGGCTTCAGACTGGGCATAGCTGATATCAGAGATAATCTGCCGTACTGCCGCCTGAACGCGTAACACACCAGTGTCCCCCATCGATGGAATCACCATCGCCGCGGCGATTCCTAGAATCACTACGGTAATGAGAATCTCCACCAGGGTGTATGCACGGCGAAGCGATTGTGAGCAAGACATGTGGGGCACAGTGAAACTCCGTCTCCGCACGCTGGAGAAGATTGGTCAATTCGCTGCACAAACCGCCTACTTATGCGGCGTATTCTGAACAAATCCCGCGGGCATCTCCATGACCTTGACAGGCATGGGCGACTTGATCGAGCTTGATAGCTTCTCAAGCTTGGTGTTTATGGCGCGAAGTTCAGCGATCATCTGCTTGTTCTGTTCAAGGGCGTTAGCACGTTCAGTCATTTCTTCCGGTGCGGCCTGCGCTACAGACATGCCACCGGTGGCGGTAACCCCAACAAAGCGATCTGCCACCAACAGCGTCAACATGATACCAATGGCGCTGAGAGCAATGTTTGTATAACGAAGGGAACCAATGGCGGGCTGAGTTGTTTTCATGGTGAAACTCCGGGGGTGTCGAAACGGGGCTGAACGATCTATCAGTGTTTTTCGGCTAGAAAGCAAGCCAACCTGACCGAAGATCGCACTTCACCATGCGATTGCCGATAACACACTTGCGCCTCCAATGAAAAGACCGGGCTTGCGCCCGGCCTTCACAATTACTAAGTTAGATCAACGTATCAGTCGGTACCAGTGGTGGTGACGACGCCGTTGGCTTCATCGAAGAATGAAGCGTAGATAGTGGTTGTGCCGGTATCAAAGAACCACGAAGTCGTGGCTGAACCGGTTGCGCCTGTGCCGGTAGAGATGGTGGTCTTATCAGCGTATGACGAGGCCGGGTTCGAGGGCGCAGCCTTGAGGTAGCCGTAACCGCCAGCGAAAGCGCCAGTTGCAGTCAGAGCTTCCCAGTCGGCGGAAGCAAAGGGCGAGGTGTTGTTGTTCTTTGCGAGATACAACTCAACCTGGCGCTGAATGCTTGAGAGTTGTGCCTTGAGGTTACCGCCCTGGGCGTCCTGTGTGGCATTTGTGAATTGGGGAATCACGATCGCGGCGAGGATGCCAAGGATAACGACGACGATCAAGATTTCAACGAGTGTAAAACCAGAACGAATGTTACGAACCATGCGAAGAAGCTCCTTCAGGCGACTTGTCGCTGCCTGTGTAGATGTCTCAAACTGCGACAAGCAATCCAAGATCATCAAAGGGTCGATCCATCAACCCGTGAATCCGCTCGCTTTCGTGTCCGAACACGAGCGGGTAGTTTTGAGTCCAACCGAGCGAACCGAAATCCAAAGCGTGATCCGCCTTGTCTAGTGAATCGGCAACAACCTGTTCCCGATTGACCCTTAGCGGCAATCACCGATTCACAGGGTTCAGTCTGTGCCGGTCAGAGTGACTAAGCCGGTGCTCTCGTCAAAGAACGATGCGTAGAGCATGTTTGTATCGGTACGATAAAACCATGATGTCGTTGCAGACCCCGTGCCGCTGGTCCCCGTTGAGATAGTGGTCTTGTCTGCATAGGCCGATGCGGGATTGACAGGAATCGACTTCAAATAGTCCTCAACCGGCGGCACCATGCGGCTCCAATCAGCGGTTGAGAAGGGGTGATTGCTCTGATTTCTGGCCCGGTAGAGTTCAATCTGAGACTGAACGCTCACCAATTGTGCTTTGAGGTTGCCGGCTTGTGCATCCTGAGTTGCGCCGGTGAATTGTGGAATCACAATCGCCGCGAGAATGCCCAGAATCACGACGACAATCAAGATTTCAACCAAAGTGAAACCAGCACGAAGTGTGTTTCTCATAATCCAAGTTCCTTGCGAGTTGAACGACTTGAGACAAGTAAACGGTGCAACACTCCCGTAATGCGGGCATGCCACCGCTGATTCCATCGGTCTTTCGCAGGGTCTGGTTTACCGGCACCTTGTCTGCTGATAACTTTCATCACCGAAACCGATGACTTGATGCTAAAAAAAGACCAGCCCGAAGGCTGGTCTCTGTGCTTACTAGGTTATCGGCCAAATATTATTTGGCGTCGTTGCGAACACCCATGATCAACTTTACCAGGTCCTTGGTCTGAATCCCCATCGAACCCACCAGGGCGGCGGCGTGAGTATCACCAGATGAAGCCAGTTCAATCGCGCGAACAACTTGACGTGGCTCGAGCTGTGCCCCGAACCGCTTGACGCTGGCTGTTACCTTTTCGATCATGGCAGCCTGCTCAGATGCTGATGCGTTAAGTGCCGAATCCATGATGGCAACCTGTGCCTTGGAAGAATTAATTCGGGCGAGAATTTCTGCGACTTCGAGTTTGTTGGACGTGGTAGATCCCAAGACCGTCACCAGTGGCGAAACTGCATCTGCTGCATCAAACACTGTGTTGTTTGATACCGCCAGATCACGCAAGGCTGCGAGAGCGCGTGCCTGGTAACCCTTGGCTTCTTCGGCGGTAATGCTTCCACCG
>SXOY01000203.1 GCA_005776545.1 Planctomycetia bacterium
GTGAACAGTTTGAAATTTTCGGCGATCGCCATGTGCGTGAATGTGGTGCTGGGGATTTTGATCGCGTACTTCATTGTGCGGACCAAGTTGATCGGACGGAATCTGCTGGATTCGCTGTGTATGTTGCCGCTGGCAGTGCCGGGGCTGGTGCTGGCCTTTGGATTTGTCGCGATGAGTTTGCGGTGGCCGTTTAAGGGCGGGCCGCTGGAGGGGTATGCATCGATCTTTGGTGTTGATCCGAACCCGATTCCGTTTTTGGTGATGGCGTATGCGGTGCGGCGGTTGCCGTACATTGTGCGGTCGACGGTTGCGGGGCTTGAGCAGACATCGCATGAGTTGGAGGAGGCGGCGATTAATTTGGGGGCGTCGCGGGTGTATGCGGTGCGGCGCGTGATTGTGCCGCTGATTTTGGCAAATATTATCGCTGGGTCGCTCTTGGTTTTCAGCTTCTCGATGCTTGAGGTTTCGGATTCATTGATCTTGGCGCAGCAGGCGCAGGATTACCCGGTGACGAAGGCGATCTTGGCGTTCAGTGAGAGGTTGGGCGATGGGCCGTATATTGCGAGCGCGATGGGTGTTTGGGGGATGGCGCTTTTGACGGTGACGTTGCTGGCGGCGAGTAATTTGCTGGGGAAGAAGTTGGGGTCGATCTTCAGGGTGTAGTGTGAAAAACACCCGCTTTCGCGGGTGTTCACGGGGAAGTAATTTAGGAGTCGCCTACACCAAAACTAACGCTGCTTGCTGTCTCCCCGGGCGAAGATTGAGGCGACGTAGTTGAGAACATCGGTTGCGCTGGTTTCGTTGTAGCCGAAGTTTTTGATCAGGCGTTGTTTGACGACGTCGATCTTCTTCTGGGTTTCATCATCAACCACGCTTGAGACGAGGTTCTTGAGCTTGATGGTGTCGCGCTGGTCTTCAAAGAGCTTGAGTTCAAGAGCTTTGTAGAGGCGGGCGTTGGTGTTGTATTCGAACTTCTTGCCATCGAGCGCGAGGGCGCCGATGTAGTTCATGATCTCCTGGCGGAAATCGTCCTTGCGGCTTTCGGCGATGTCGATCTTTTCTTCGATCGAACGCATCATGCGGTCATCTGGCTCATCGTACTTGCCGGTGTACTTGTTGATGACCTTTTCTTTCTGCGTGTAGGCACGGACGTTTTCGATGTAGTTGACGCAGAGGCGGCGGATCGCATCTTCATCTGCGCTGATTGCACGCTGCACTTCGCCCTTGATGATGTCTTCGTACTCTTCCTTGACCACTGAGAGCAGTTCGCGGAAGCGCTTGCGGAGATTTTCATCGTTGATGAGCGAGTGATGGCCGATGCCGTTTTCGAGCTCGTTGAGCACCATAAAGGGGTTCACGGAGCGGTCTTCAATCGCAGACGGGCTGACGAGAGCGTTCGATATCTTGTCCTGGATGTAGCGCGGGCTGATGCCGCTCATGACTTCGCGATGAGCTTCTTCCTTCAATTCCTTGATCGAATCCTCGGTGAAACCCGGGATTGACTTTCCGTTGTAGAGCTTGAGCTTTTGCAGCAGCGTCAGGCCAGCCTTCTTGGGTTCTTCGAGGCGTGTCAAAACCGCCCACATCGCGGCGACCTCGAGCGTGTGCGGGGCAATGTGCATGCCCTTGATCCGCTCGCTGGAAAAGTCTTTCTGATAGATCTTGATCTCATCATCCAGGCGAATGTTGTAGGGCACATCGATCTTGATGGTGCGGTCTCGGAACGCTTCCATCAGTTCATTGCTCTGCAAGCGCTTGTATTCGGGCTCATTGGTGTGGCCCAGAATCACTTCATCAATATGCGTCTGCGCGAACTTCTTGGGTTTGATTGAGTGTTCCTGCGATGCGCCCAGCAAGTCATACAAGAAGGCGACATCGAGCTTGAGCACTTCAATGAACTCACAAATCCCTCGATTGGCGATATTCAGTTCGCCATCAAAGTTGAACGCGCGCGGATCGGAATCACTGCCGTACTGGGCGATCTTGCGATAATTGATATCGCCAGTGAGTTCGGTGGAATCTTGATTCTTTTCATCCTTAGGCTGGAAGGTGCCAATACCGATGCGATCTTTTTCGCTCAGCACAATGCGGCGGACCTGCACGTGCTCCATGACTTTCTTCCAGTCGCCATCGTAGAACTTCATCAAATCGTCATTGATTTTGCGGCAGAACGGGCAGGGTTCGCCCATCAGTTTCAATCTGCCATGATGATGCTCAGGTTTGTACCTGGCATTGAGTTTCTGCATGATCTCTTCGCGAGCTTCCTTGGGCACGAGCAGCAGCGGCTCTTCGTGCATCGGACAGGCGAACTCGTGGCTCTTGACCGCTTCTTTAGTCGATGAAGCCACCGCTTCCATCTCACAATTCGAATTCAGCAACCATGAATACGCGTACATCGCGCCTTCGGGAGTACGTGAGTAGTTCTCAATACCCTTCTTCAAAATACGTGCAATTGTCGACTTGCTCGACCCGACGGGGCCGTGCAGGAGCAAAATACGCTTGTCTGTTCCGTATCCCTCCGCGGCGGAGCGGAAGAAATCGACCAGCGACATAAGTGCGAAATCCAGGCCAAAAATCGCATCTGCACCCTGATCAAATGGATCAGAGAAGAAGTGATAGCGCACACACTCTTTCTTGAAGAGCTTGTAGCGTTCGCTGCCCTGCACCATCACCGCATCAAACAGCCGCTGATACGCATTGCGCACCACCGCTGGATTTTCATTGACGATATTGAGGTAATCCCAGAAGCTTCCAGACCAGTGCTGGTCTTGGTACTTCTTGCGATCGAGTCGCGCATCGATCAGGTTTGCAAGTTCAGCGCCGCTGGTCGCACCAGTGACTGGCGACGAACTCGCCGCCGCTGCACCCGACGGAGCTCCGGAGGAGCGATAAAAGGCCGCGGTACTCCACGAAGGATCGATCGGAGAATCGTTCATGCGCAGTCCCTCTCAGACATTTCTGTCGCGCGAACGCATTGAGCGTTCCCGCCCGCAATAGATGCAGGCTCTGCTCCAGAATCTTGCAAGGCTCAGCAAAGGAACCAGTGGCCCCGTGCTGGTCAATAGAAATACTCGGCTTCGGGCCAAGTCAATCTACATTCACCACGCTATCGACCATTTTGTCAACCAAATCAAGCGGACTTCGGGAGCAAGTCTCCCCGTAATCTTGTACGCAACAATCGGTGATTGCGTTCCATAATCACGCGGCAAAGTCGCCCCGATAACATGTTTTCCGGTGCGAACTCTCCCACCCTCGTATTCTGTGACTTTCAGAGCGACATCGCTTGGTACGCAGAGTCGCTGAGACGCAGAGAAAGACATGAAGCGTTGCAACATAAAATAAACACGCCGGACACTATTAAGGCCGATTCCTTTTTCCAATTCTGTGAATCGTGAGTATCTGATATTGATTTGTCTTTCTCATTCCTGTCTCTGCGTCTCGGCGGCTCTGCGTACATTGCTCTGTTTGGCGTTATGTCGTGCAATACAGAACACCGGGGAAGGGCACGCGCAGAAACTAGATGGATGGCGTATAACTCGTTACAGTCCCATGTCATCCGCCGCCGCTTCAAGTGATTCCACCGGGGCATCGGCATCTCCAACCTTGCCACCCAGGGCCTGAATTGTCGGCGCTCCGGGCAGCGGCTTGCCGAGCGAATCGGTGAGCGCAACACCACTGAGAGTTCGCACGATCGGTGTCGGGTT
Source organism: Planctomycetia bacterium (assembly GCA_005776545.1). The sequence continues at coordinate 3,705 of SXOY01000203.1, forward strand.
CTTCTTGATATGTGCATCAAGTGTTGCGAGCAACTGTTCTTGCTTCTCTTTGGTCAGGTCGCCAAATTTCCCTCTGCCGCGGCACTTGGGGAATCCGCTGCAACCTAGCCACGGACCACGCAGGCCGTGCCGCAGAACCAGTGGACGATCTTTGCATGAGGTACACATGACATCTGTCAGCGGCGGCGGCACGTTCTTTGCCACGACTTTGTTGGTGTCTTTACCTTTGCCCAGATTCAGGATTCCATCGCAGGGGTTGGCTTTGTCGTTGTATCTGGCACAGCCCAGGAATGGCCCGAACTTGCCGGTGCGAAGCGTCATTGCACCGCCGCATTTCGTGCAGGCAACTTGCGTTGTTTCCGCGGCGGCCATTGGCTTGCCATCGCGATCACAGGGTTGAGCGAACTTGCATTCTGGGTATTTCGAGCATGAGAGGAATCGACCGTTCTTGCCGAAGCGGAAGACCATGTCGCTCTGGCACGTGCCGCAGCGATA
>SXOY01000204.1 GCA_005776545.1 Planctomycetia bacterium
CCATCGTCGATGCCAAACTGCTTTCCCAGGTCGAGCGCGAAATCCTGGTCCCCATCGTCGATGCCATGCGCCGCGATGACATCATCTACCGCGGCGTCCTCTACGTCGGCCTGATGCTGACCCCCTCAGGTCCCAAAGTCCTCGAATTCAACTGCCGATTCGGCGACCCCGAATGCCAGGTCATCATCCCGCGTCTCAAGAGCGATCTGCTCGAACTCATGCAGGCAACGGCCACCGGCCGCCTGCACAAGATCGATGTCGAGTGGGACCCGCGCGCAAGTTGCTGCGTGGTCATGGCCAGCGAAGGCTACCCCGAAAAGCCCCGCGATGGCCAGGTGATCACGGGCCTTGGTCAAGCTGCCGCTAACAAAGATGTCACAGTCTTCCACGCCGGCACCAAGCGCAACGCCCAGGGTGAAATCGTCACTGCCGGCGGCCGAGTCTTAGGTGTCACAGCCCTCGGCACCAACCTCGCCGATGCCCGCCAAAAGGCATACGCAGCCTGCGACAAAATCAGCTTCCCCGGCATGCAATACCGCAAAGACATCGGAACCCGGTGATGTGTGCGAATCACTTCCCAAGCCGCGACAGAATCCCTTCCAGTTCCGCGGCGTGATTGAACCGCAATTCGGATTGGGCCGTCTGAATCCACCAAAGATCCTTGCCGCCACCAATCGAAAGAACGGTGTGATTCGGCAATTCCCGCGGCCCGACACGCACAGTGTAAAGCGGCATCATTCGCCGCTGCGCAAACGAAACAGAGTCGGCTCGCGTCGACGTAATGAAGCTGACCAACTTCCCAAGATCCGTTGCATCCGAAGGTTCAACCACCACACCATTCTTGGTCCAACCTGTTAACTCAAGTTGATAGGTGTTCCTGGCATTTTCTCCGCCAGGCCCGATGGCAATGACCCGAATATCGCTGGGGACGAGTGTGCTGGCTGTCCGGGACAGGTATTCGTTAGGGGCAAGAGGAATCTTATTTAATGTTGCTTTCGCGATGGTGACGACATAAGGTCCAAAGATCGCGCGGTCTACGTCGGATAGTGTGCCGCTGATATGGGCATAAGTAGATTCGCCCGCAACATCTGCATCAGCGCCAATGACCATTGAAACCGTGTAGGTTTTGCGAACAGCGGCAGATTCTCCCAGCGGCAGCGAGACCTGAATCGTCGCCCGAGGCGTGCCAAATCCCAGGGCGGCATCGCCTATTTTGGCATCCCACATGATTGCCTGCACCGGCATATCAGACAGGACGATTCGAGTGGTCTCAGCCGTATTGCGATCCGCTGCAACCGAAGCTGGAGAGTTCATCGCCCAGCCGTTTGCCGTTCGATTCAGATGCAACGAAATACCCGCAGAATCTATGGCAATGGTCGACGCTCGGTCCGTAACTGCGGGCGAGAGATGTGTGTCAACCAGCTGCTTGAGAGATGGTGCAGTGAACAGCCCAAGCAGGTCGCGCTCGGCGATGTAGATCAGGCCAGAATCATCAAACTGCACTAAGCACCTGCTGGCCGAATCCAGACTGAGTTCCATGACTCGTTTTGCAGTGCCAATCGTGAAAGTGACTGTCGAGGGATTGCTTCCTGCCGCTGTTGCATCCTTCTGTCGAGTCAGTTTGGTTTCAAGCAGTACACGAATCAGCGCATCGCCGCGGGAAGTCACCGGAACCGAAGAACTCGCTCCCGACAGATGCAGGGCAAACAACCCCGGAAGTGGGGTGGTTGTCAGAGAGGTATCGCCGTGAGCAGTGTGAAGTTCGAGGCTTTGAATACTGGTGGCGGTTGGACCCAGGACCGCCGCGACGGTCGTGGAATCAGTCGGATCGATCGGAGTAGAAGTGTCGCGTAGTGCATAAAGAGCTGCCAAAGCCAGACAGAGCGTGATTGCGAGCAGAATGGCGAGAGATTTCAGATTCACGCGAGAAGGGTAGTGGGGCGGCGAGGTGTTGCGGAGATTGCCGGGCTACCTTTTGGCATGGGGCTTCTTGGCATGGGTCTTCCGCTCATTGGTATCACCACCGATCTTGTTGAATCGCCGCGATTGGCAGCGCAATGCGCGATGGCGTACGCCAAGTGCGTTGCTGAAGCTGGCGGGCTGCCTGTGTTGCTGCCGCCGATTGTGGAGTTGGCGAGCGAGCACGCGGCGATGTGCGCCGGATTTGTATTTACTGGTGGCGGCGATGTGTGGATGGAAAAATTTGGCGAGGCCATGCACAAAGAGGCCAAGCCGGTGCATCCGCTGCGGCAGGAATACGAACTCGCGTTGCTCGATGCTCTGAAACTGAATGGCAAGCCGGTGCTGGGAATTTGTCTGGGAATGCAGTTGATGTGTCTGCATGCGGGTGGGAAACTCATTCAGCATCTGCCTGATACGCATGAGACTGCGGATATTCACAGAGGGCAGGTACACGAGGTCATTCCCAAGGGGACTGTACTGAGTCGCAAAGTTCTTCCGACATTGGTGCAGGGTGCATCGAACAGCAACCATCATCAGGCTGTGAAAGATTCAGGGACTTTGGAAGTGCTGGCAGTTGCACCTGATGGTGTGATAGAAGCGGCGGCGAATCCAGTTCATCCGTTTTATGTGGGCGTGCAATGGCATCCGGAGCGGACCGCAGATCCAAATCTGGGCTTGGGAATTTTCAAGTCATTGCTTGCCGCGGTCCGCGCTGGCGCGTGAGACGCGGTCGCTGATGGCACGCCAAAGTGCCTGTTCCCGCGTCGTCTTTCCAGTCGGCAAACTCTCTATGGCGATCAAATCGGGCTTGAGCGCATCGGCATCTCGCAAGGTTGCGTAGAGCTGAGCGGCGTAGCGATCCGGGTCATTTCCCAGTGAAAACGCCTTGAACGGCGGCACAATTCCGGAATGTGTGATCGCTACTACACGGGCTCCGCCATCGGCGATTGATGCATTGAGGTCAGCAGTGTCGACCAGCATGGTGCGTGCCTGCGGGGCGTAGTGAATCTGGGAGAGGCCGGGCGAGCGGGCGATTGAATCGCTCTCAGAGTCAGCCGAAACAGAAACGCCCAAGATAGATGCAATATCAAGATCTGTTATTAGTCCTGGACGAAGCACCCGGGGCTGAGTGCCAGAAACGTCGACGACTGTTGATTCGATGCCTCGCTGACAAGGTCCACCATCGAGCACGTAGACAAGTGCGTCATCAAATGACGAGCGAACGTGCTCTGCACTAGTGGGGGAGATGCTGCCGCTGATATTGGCGGAAGGGCCTACCAGCGGCTCATCGAGGGCTTCGATCAGGGCCAGTGTAACTGGATGCGCCGGCATGCGGATAGCGACTGTCGGGCCGCCTGCGGTGACGATGTCGGGGATGTTTGTGGTCTTGGCAAGAACAAGAGAGAGTGGCCCCGGCCATAATTGTTCTGCGAGCGTGTTGGCGTGCGAGGTCCAATTGGTTGTCAGGCGCTTTGCCATTGCGATCGAGGAAACATGCACGATGAGAGGATTGGTGTTTGGCCTGCCTTTGGCTTCAAAGACGCGGGCGACAGCGCTGGCGTCGAGTGCGAGGGCACCCAGTCCGTAGACGGTTTCAGTGGGAAATGCCACAAGCCCGCCGCCGCGCAGGCGTCGAACTGCTTCGGCAATTTCTTCAGGTCCACAGTTCATGTGGTCTTCATTTTTCGAACGATCGCAGGTCGGCATCTTCAACGTTAAAGGAGATATTGGCGCGATCCAGTGTGCGGCCCATGGAGAGATAGAGATCGCAGATTGAGGAGTTGTATTCGGAAAGGGCGGCGTTCTCTGCACGCTCGGCCTGGGCGAGGGATTCCTGCCGCGAGAACTCGATATTCAGGCGGTCGACCGTGTAGCCCTTGGTGAGTTCTTTTTCGACCAGGAACGTGCGGAGAGCTTCGGCGGATGCAAGGCGTCCGGTGCGGGTCTGAGATATGAGGCGGTAGTTCAGTGTCGTTCGGTCAAGAGCGTCTTTCACTTCGCGTGTGATCTGCTGGACTGTGTTGCGATAGGCGATGACGGCCTGCATGCGCTGCAATTTTGCCCGGCGCATATCCGCTTCGGGTTTGCGATTTCCGATGGGACGTTCGAAAACGATGCCGACGAGATAGTCGACGAAGTCCGCGTTTCCGATATCTGAATAAGCGTTACCCAGTGAAGATTGCAGCGAGGAAAACTTGGTTTGTAACCGTACATCCAGTTGCGGCATCCGGGCGTTGAGCGCTACTTGCTGGCGGATGGAAGTGTCATCGATTGAAAGAATGGCTTGTGAAATCTCGGGACGTTCGGTAATTCCGGCCATCACTGCATCGAACAGGCTGTAGGTAATCGGTTGATCGGCCGCATCATCTGCGGGAACCAGCAGCGTCTCAGAGCCGACCACGAGTTCGCGGTCGTTCATGAGGGTCTTGAGACGATCAGAAAGCTGGTGCAGCGCGGTTTGGGCTCGCAACACATCTGAGCGTCGAGCCTCGACGCGGGCCACTGCTTCGGCAATGACTGCCGGAGTTGCATCGAGGGCGGCGCGAGCCTTGAGCTGGTCGCGGACCTGCAGGCCCTGATCGAGCAGCTTGGTGAAAATCATCAGGTCACGCTGGGTCTGAACCAACTGCCAGTAGGTCCTTTCTGCATCGTTGACCTGACGCATCAGGTCGCGTTTAAGCTGCGAAATTGAAGTGCGTTCGGCGTTGCGGGCGAGCTTGATTTCGGCGGTGGAGACTTCTGAACCAAAGCCACGGAGCAGGGGCTGATCAAACTGGAGGGTGAATGCGAGCAGCGAGGCTGGATCAGGGCGAACGGTCAATCCTGGGGTCTTGTTATCGCTATAACTGAAATCCTGCTGCATGGTGAAGCGGCCACCAGTGGTGAGTGGGCGGCGAAGGCCGATCGCCGAAGTCATAACATTTTGTTGATTTATAGAATTTCCGAAGGAGCCGCCACCGATGGAACTTGCGGGCTGGGGAGAATCTTGCCAGGACTGCTGGCCGTTCGAGAAAAGAGTCCAGTCAAACGCAGCTTCAGCTGCGGTAATCTGAGCCTGGCTAATGGCAGGCCCGATGCGTGCGAACTGCACGGCCAGGTTGTTTTCCGCGGCGGTTCGAATGACCTTTTCAAGGCTGATCAACACCGTTGAGACTGGCTGGCCTGAGAGGTCTGTGCCCAGTGGGGCTTTGGCGGGGTCATAGGCTTTGGGGCCGCCGAGTTTGTCCAGGTCTGCCTGGAACTGGGGTTTGATTCCCAGTTCGGCGGTGCGATCTTCTCTGGTTAATTGGCGCGGCTCTTTGCCGCGTTCGGCAGCGCGAAGTTCGCGAGCGGTAGATTCTTTTACCACATCGCGGAGCGTTTTTTCGCCCTGGTGGAATTCCGCCGATCTGGCACATCCAATGGCGAGTGCGAGTCCTGCGATGGTGCATACGGCGAACGACTTGCGGATGAGTGGGTTCATGTAAGGGTTCTAAGATAGTGGGGCAAACGTTCCGCTTCAAGGGGAAGGGACCCGCCACTATTGCTACTACTCTATGCGCATGGCTCCACAGAAATCCGGCAAAGCCTATGACACGGTGCAAACGCCCCCAGCACCCCAAATGTCCCCATCAAACCTTGATCTCAAGGCGGAAAGGGAGTTTGTGGCGGGGGCACTGCGACACGAGGCTGCGTGCGTGGCTGGTTTGGCAGATGGGCTTGGGGCCGGATTTCACAAAGCCGTTGACCTTTTGGTAGATTGTGCTCAGACTGGCGGCACGGTCCTGATTACGGGAATGGGAAAATCTGGGCTGGTGGGCGCGAAAATGAGCGCAACTATGGCCTCGCTGGGGATTCCCGCCCACAGCGTCCACCCCTCCGAAGCGGCCCATGGTGACCTTGGCAAATTTCGCAAGCAGGATGTGGTGATCGCCATTTCTGCCTCCGGGGAAACCGAGGAAGTTGTGGCCCTGGTCGATATTCTGAGGCAGGATGGCATCCGGGTGATTTCGATTACTGCCAGAGATGCTGACTCGCAGGGGACTTCGAGCTTGTCTCGGGCAGCTTCGGTATTTCTGAATTTAGGAATTGGTAAAGAATCCGGCGAGCCGGAGTTTTTGGCGCCGACGGCATCGACCACGGCAACGATGGCGCTGGGAGATGCACTGGCGATTGCGACAGCGCGGCGGCAGAATTTCACGCATGAGGATTTTCGGCGGCGGCATCCGGGTGGGGCGCTCGGAAGTCAGCTTCGGCCGGTGACTGATGTGCTCAGGTTTGTGGCGGGGAAGAACCTGCCCTTGATCCGGGATAATTTGACCGTTGCACAGGCGCTGATGCAGGCGGAGTCGGTTGGTCGGCGGCCTGGTGCGCTGGTGCTTGTGAATGAGCAGGGCGAGCTTTCTGGAATATTCACGGATGGTGACTTGCGTCGGTTGGTTCTGAAGGGGACCGGGACGGATGTACTGATTTCAGTGGTGATGACGCGCTCGCCGCGGACGCTGCGGGATGATGCGCTGGTGCGCGATGCCGTGCATCTTGTGCGGGAGTTCCGGTCGGACGAATTCCCGGTGGTCGATGCGCAGAATCGCCCGGTGGGCGTGCTGGATGTGCAAGACCTGATGACATTGAAACTGGTGCAGGAAGATTAATGGCAGCTCAATTTCCCGACAATATTCGATTGCTTGCTCTGGATGTCGATGGCGTTTTGACGGATGGCGGCATTTATGTCAGCGACCAGGGATTTGAGTCCAAGCGGTTTGATGTGCGCGATGGACTGGCGATCAAGGCGTGGCAGTTTGCCGGGAATCAGGTTGCGATTTTGTCAGCGCGTGATGTTCCGTGTGTGAACTATCGGGCGACGCAGCTTGGGATTTCGCTGGTGATTCAGGGGTC
>SXOY01000205.1 GCA_005776545.1 Planctomycetia bacterium
GGCGCGATCATCGGCGGGGCAGACGACACCGCCGATGCAAAAATAAAGGCATTGCAGGCGGCAGGGGTCACCGTTGCGCTCAGCCCGGCGGATATGGGCCAGGCGATGTTGACGGCGATGAAATTGAACTGATTCTCAAGGTTCGCCAAATAAAGGAGTCGCTTCATGTTTGACAAGATCACGCGAAGCTGGAGCATGACCATGCAGGCATGGTCCGTGTTGCGCAATGAGAAGCAATTGATGGTCTTTCCGGTCATCAGCACGGTGCTCACACTCCTTGTATCAGCATCGTTTATTGCGCCGCCGATCATCTTTGTCGCGGTGACTCAGCCGGCGTGGATCAATGATGGTGCAGCGGGAATGCCCATTGAGTGGAAAGCCGCGAGTATTGTGCTGATGTTTCTGACTTACTTTGTTACATACTCCATCATCGCATTCTGTAATGCGGCATTGATTGCGTGCGCCCTGAACAGCTTTGATGGTAAAGACGCCAGCGCCAGCGCGGGACTTCGAATCGCCCGGAGTCGTTTGCCGCAGATTCTGGGCTGGTCGCTGATCAATGCGACCGTCGGTGTGGTGATTCAGTTGCTGCGGGAACGCGCTGGCTGGATCGGCGACAAACTGCTCGGCCTTGCGGGCGTGGTGTGGACCATTGCGACGTTCTTTGTGGTTCCTGTGCTGGTAGTTGAAGGGGTTGGCCCAATCACTGCTACGAAGCGATCTTTTGAAATAATGCGTAAGTCCTGGGGCGAAACCCTGGTCACGCAGGTCGGTGTGGGTCTGATCTTCGGCCTTTTGTCGTTCCTGGTGCTCATTATTCCGATCGCTGGCGGAATCGCGTGGTCGATCGCGATTGAAAGCTTCTGGCCCGCTGCCATCATTGGTGCTGTGGCATTCATCGGAGCCATCATCTTGACGCTCATCGCGAGCACATTGAAGATGATTCTTGTCGCCGCGTGTTATCGTTATGCATCAACAGGTGAAGCACCCTACACATTTGAGCGTGATTCGCTGCAGAGCATGTTCGCGTCAAAGAAGAAATAAATCACGCAAGCCAGCGGCCACCGTCGACTCGAATGATTTCGCCGGTGATATAGCTCGCTTCCAGAGCCAGCCAACGCACTACCTCCGCCGCATCCTGGGGCGTTCCTGCGCGTTTGAGCGGCACACGGCTGAGATATTCCTGCTGCATTTTCGCATCGCTTTCAAAACCCGTCTCCGGCCAGGCCACGACCCCGGGCGCGACACCGTTGACACGAATTGTGGGAGCCAGATCGCGTGCAAGCGACTGCACCATTTCACCCAGCGCAGCCTTGGACATTGAGTAGGAAAGAAAGTCCCTGCGGGGCCGACCCTGCGCGTGAATGTCAATCATCGCGACGATGGCTGCGCCGCCCGGCAGCTGAGAATTCTGCATGCAGGGCGCGAATTGTTGTGCCATGATCAGAGGAGCAAGTGCGTTGACGGCCATGTCTCGCTGCAAACGCGAGGGAGTTAATTCATGCAATGGCGATGGCTCATAGGTCGATGCAGAAAACACGAGAACATCCCACACCGGCTGACTCTTGGCGAGTTTCGCCGATTCGATTGAGAGCGCGTCGAGATCCGTGAGCTCCCAGGGAATCGCTTGATGCGAACCACCGCGTGCGTTCATTTCCGTCAGCGTGTCCCGGGCTTCCTGTGAACTATTTCGATATGTAATAATGACATCACACCCGCTCTTAGCCAGGGCGAGAGCGATTGCCCGCCCGACTCGCTTGGCACCGCCCACCACGAGCGCTCTGGGTCGCTGATTACTCACGTGGTCCCCCACTGCTGCCACCGCCGCCATTGTTGGGACCGCCGCCCCAATTGCCGCGACTGCCGCCGGGTGGGCGAGAATCAGGCTCGAAGTTTCCATTGGGATCTGGCGGCGGTGTATCGATCAGGTCATCGAGATCATCCGGAGACTTCATGCGTTCCCCGGCGATTGTCCAGGCATCAACATGGCGTGTTCGCGGCTTCTTCTTTGTGCTCAGCAACTTGCGCTGCTTGCGACGGATGCCCATGAGAAGCACCAGAATCAGCACGCACAGCACTGACAGGAACGCGAAGATGGTCCAAAAACTGACAATGCTCGCCGCCTCGGCGGGCGTGGGCGCTTTTTCGACTCGATCTGGTTGCACGGCGACTGCCAACACGCCGCAACTATACCTCGGCCGTTGGGGGCGTCGGGGGCACAATTGGCCCAGAAGTTGGTAGCGAAACAGGTTCGGGTTCGACCGGAGCGAGTTCAAAAGCGGCATATACGCGGCCATTGAGTCGGACGATTCCCGGAGTGCCCGCTTCTTCAAGATCCGCCTGCAATTCGGCATCGCTGGCGATCAGCACCGCCGGCACTCGCGATTCGAGCAGTTGGTCGGCGCGAAGGGGTTTTGTCGGAATGATCCACGAAGGTGTTTCTAATTGCGGAACTGCAGTTGCCATTTCCGGTGTTGATGTCAATTCTGGAGTTGGCAGAATCACGATCGGCGGAGGCTCTGGATTGGGAGCAACTGTCAACGCCTGCTTGAAGTATTCGCCCGCAAAACCCAGTGCTACAACCATCGATGCGCCTGCGAGAATCGCAAGATTGCGATGCCGTGCTCGTCGACGCGATTCACGACGTTCGAGTGCCTGCTGGGCAAGAGTCAATATCTCACGTTTGCGCTTTTCGCGATCGTGTGGGTTCATGATTCTGACCCCTTGATGAGCTTTCGAAGTGATTGAAGTGCGCGGCGAATACGACC